>NZ_JARE01000061.1:0-848 GCF_000708325.1 Microbacterium sp. Cr-K20
ACCGTGAGATCGATCGGATCGCCCGCCGTGGAGTTACCTGCGGGGTCAGTCGCCGTCGGCGTGACAGTGCTCGCACCTTCCGGCAGCGGGTCGGTCGGCGTGCACGACCACGCGCCATCGACGACGGTCGTCGTGCACAGCACAGTGCCGTCACCATCGGTCACGGTGATCGTGTCCCCGTCATCACCGGTTCCGGTGAACGTGGGCGTCGCATC
The DNA here is from genome assembly GCF_000708325.1 of Microbacterium sp. Cr-K20. Lineage (NCBI taxonomy): Bacteria > Bacillati > Actinomycetota > Actinomycetes > Micrococcales > Microbacteriaceae > Microbacterium > Microbacterium sp. Cr-K20. Next base: position 216 of record NZ_JARE01000061.1, read on the forward strand.
CGTCACCACGGCACCATCAGCCGGACCGGTGATCACCGGCGCCGACGGGGCCTCCGTGTCGACCGTGAGATCGATCGGATCGCCCGCCGTGGAGTTACCCGCCAGGTCTGTCGCCGTGGGCGTGATCGTGTTCGCGCCCTCCGGCAGCGGATCGGTCGGCGTGCACGACCAAACGCCATCGACCACGGTCGCCGTGCACAGCACCGTGCCGTCATCGTCGGTCAGAGTGATCGTGTCGCCGTCATCGCCGGTGCCCGTGAAGGTGGGAGTCGCATCCGTCACCACAGCGCCGTCAGCCGGGCCGGTGATCACCGGAGCGGAGGGGGCCACCGTGTCGACCGTCAGATCGATGGGATCGCCCTGAGTCGTGTTCCCCGCCGGATCCGTCGCCGTCGGCGTGATCGTGTTCGTGCCCTCCGGCAGCGGATCCGTGGGCGTGCAGGACCATTCGCCATCGACCACCGTCGTCGTGCAGAGCACGGTGCCGTCACCATCGGTCACCGTGATCGTGTCTCCATCGTCGCCGGTGCCGGTGAAGGTGGGGGTGGCATCCGTCACCGCGGCGCCATCAGCCGGGCCGGTGATCATCGGAGCAGAGGGGGCCACCGTGTCGACCGTCAGATCGATGGGATC
>NZ_JARE01000062.1:0-19195 GCF_000708325.1 Microbacterium sp. Cr-K20
CGGGCCTGGCTGTGATGGCTGGGTCGTGGGAGCATCCGATCCTTGAGAACTCAACAGCGTGCACTTGTCAAATGCCAAATTATCCTCGTCTCCACTTCGGTGGGGGTGAGAATTCCTTTGGATCAAAGACCAACTCCTTTCGGGGGGTTGGCAATGGATGAAGTCAGCAATGAATTTGTCTCTTTGGTCAGCATCAAACTCGCTGCGTCATCGTTTTCCCGGTGTCGTATGCATTTCTTTTTTACGGAGAGTTTGATCCTGGCTCAGGATGAACGCTGGCGGCGTGCTTAACACATGCAAGTCGAACGGTGAACACGGAGCTTGCTCTGTGGGATCAGTGGCGAACGGGTGAGTAACACGTGAGCAACCTGCCCCTGACTCTGGGATAAGCGCTGGAAACGGCGTCTAATACTGGATATGTGACGTGACCGCATGGTCTGCGTCTGGAAAGAATTTCGGTTGGGGATGGGCTCGCGGCCTATCAGCTTGTTGGTGAGGTAATGGCTCACCAAGGCGTCGACGGGTAGCCGGCCTGAGAGGGTGACCGGCCACACTGGGACTGAGACACGGCCCAGACTCCTACGGGAGGCAGCAGTGGGGAATATTGCACAATGGGCGCAAGCCTGATGCAGCAACGCCGCGTGAGGGACGACGGCCTTCGGGTTGTAAACCTCTTTTAGCAGGGAAGAAGCGAAAGTGACGGTACCTGCAGAAAAAGCGCCGGCTAACTACGTGCCAGCAGCCGCGGTAATACGTAGGGCGCAAGCGTTATCCGGAATTATTGGGCGTAAAGAGCTCGTAGGCGGTTTGTCGCGTCTGCTGTGAAATCCGGAGGCTCAACCTCCGGCCTGCAGTGGGTACGGGCAGACTAGAGTGCGGTAGGGGAGATTGGAATTCCTGGTGTAGCGGTGGAATGCGCAGATATCAGGAGGAACACCGATGGCGAAGGCAGATCTCTGGGCCGTAACTGACGCTGAGGAGCGAAAGGGTGGGGAGCAAACAGGCTTAGATACCCTGGTAGTCCACCCCGTAAACGTTGGGAACTAGTTGTGGGGTCCATTCCACGGATTCCGTGACGCAGCTAACGCATTAAGTTCCCCGCCTGGGGAGTACGGCCGCAAGGCTAAAACTCAAAGGAATTGACGGGGACCCGCACAAGCGGCGGAGCATGCGGATTAATTCGATGCAACGCGAAGAACCTTACCAAGGCTTGACATATACGAGAACGGGCCAGAAATGGTCAACTCTTTGGACACTCGTAAACAGGTGGTGCATGGTTGTCGTCAGCTCGTGTCGTGAGATGTTGGGTTAAGTCCCGCAACGAGCGCAACCCTCGTTCTATGTTGCCAGCACGTAATGGTGGGAACTCATGGGATACTGCCGGGGTCAACTCGGAGGAAGGTGGGGATGACGTCAAATCATCATGCCCCTTATGTCTTGGGCTTCACGCATGCTACAATGGCCGGTACAAAGGGCTGCAATACCGCGAGGTGGAGCGAATCCCAAAAAGCCGGTCCCAGTTCGGATTGAGGTCTGCAACTCGACCTCATGAAGTCGGAGTCGCTAGTAATCGCAGATCAGCAACGCTGCGGTGAATACGTTCCCGGGTCTTGTACACACCGCCCGTCAAGTCATGAAAGTCGGTAACACCTGAAGCCGGTGGCCTAACCTTTTTGGAGGGAGCCGTCGAAGGTGGGATCGGTAATTAGGACTAAGTCGTAACAAGGTAGCCGTACCGGAAGGTGCGGCTGGATCACCTCCTTTCTAAGGAGCATCTGACACCTCCGGGTGTCCAGAACCCAGATCGAAGGCATACGTTCTTCGCTGGGAGCTCATGGGTGGAACATTTGACATGGTGTGAAGGATGTTGTTCTTCTTTAGTACGTCGGGTCTTCGGATCTGGTGGGAACGGGGAGGGTGGCGGATGTCGCACCTGCACGCTGTTGGGTCCTGAGGGACCGGATGCGCACTGGCCTTTGGGTCGAGTGCACAGTCGGTTACTCTGGGCCTCTTTCTGTTTCCCCTTTTGTGGGGTTGTGGATGGGGGCACCGCCCGTACTTTGAGAACTACACAGTGGACGCGAGCATCTTGCAGCTGGCTTCGGTCAGTTGCACAAGATGATCTTAAAGATCATTAGTCAATTTCAGATTCCATCTTCGGGTGGGGTCGAGTTTTTGATTCAAACTCATGTGATTTCAAGTCTTTAAGAGCAAACGGTGGATGCCTTGGCATCTGGAGCCGAAGAAGGACGTAGCAATCTGCGATAAGCCTCGGGGAACTGATAAGCAAGTTTTGATCCGAGGGTGTCCGAATGGGGAAACCCCGCTGGGCGGCGTGCCGACCTAGTGACTCCCGCCTGAATATATAGGGCGGGTAGAGGGAACGTGGGGAAGTGAAACATCTCAGTACCCACAGGAAGAGAAAGCAACCGCGATTCCGTTAGTAGTGGCGAGCGAAACCGGAACAGGCTAAACCTAGCGTGTGTGATAGCCGGCAGGTGTTGCACGTTGGGGGTTGTGGGACTTTTCAGTCATCTCTGCCGAGGTGGCGGCGTTACAAGAAGGTATAGACGAACGGTCTTGAAAGGCCGGTCATAGAGGGTGCCAACCCCGTAGTCGAAATGCCTCTCTTGGCGCGAAGAGTATCCCAAGTAGCACGGGGCCCGTGAAATCCCGTGTGAATCTGTCAGGACCACCTGATAAGCCTAAATACTCCCAGATGACCGATAGCGGACAAGTACCGTGAGGGAAAGGTGAAAAGTACCCCGGGAGGGGAGTGAAATAGTACCTGAAACCGTTTGCTTACAAACCGTTGGAGCCTCCTTAGTAGGGGTGACAGCGTGCCTTTTGAAGAATGAGCCTGCGAGTTAGCGATATGTGGCGAGGTTAACCCGTGTGGGGTAGCCGTAGCGAAAGCGAGTCTGAATAGGGCGATTCAGTCGCATGTCCTAGACCCGAAGCGAAGTGATCTATCCATGGCCAGGTTGAAGCGACGGTAAGACGTCGTGGAGGACCGAACCCACTTAGGTTGAAAACTGAGGGGATGAGCTGTGGATAGGGGTGAAAGGCCAATCAAACTTCGTGATAGCTGGTTCTCTCCGAAATGCATTTAGGTGCAGCGTTGCGTGTTTCTTGCCGGAGGTAGAGCTACTGGATGGCCGATGGGCCCTACAAGGTTACTGACGTCAGCCAAACTCCGAATGCCGGTAAGTGAGAGCGCAGCAGTGAGACTGTGGGGGATAAGCTTCATAGTCGAGAGGGAAACAACCCAGACCACCAACTAAGGTCCCAAAGCGCGTGCTAAGTGGGAAAGGATGTGGAGTTGCCTTGACAACCAGGAGGTTGGCTTAGAAGCAGCCACCCTTGAAAGAGTGCGTAATAGCTCACTGGTCAAGTGATTCCGCGCCGACAATGTAACGGGGCTCAAGCACGCCACCGAAGTTGTGGCATTGACATTATTGGTAGGCCTTCGTGGTCCAGCCGTGTTGATGGGTAGGAGAGCGTCGTGTGGCCAGCGAAGCGGCGGTGTGAACCAGCCGTGGAGGCTACACGAGTGAGAATGCAGGCATGAGTAGCGAATGACGTGTGAGAAACACGTCCTCCGAAAGACCAAGGGTTCCAGGGTCAAGCTAATCTTCCCTGGGTAAGTCGGGACCTAAGGCGAGGCCGACAGGCGTAGTCGATGGACAACGGGTTGATATTCCCGTACCGGCGAAGAACCGCCCAAGCTAATCCAGTAGTGCTAAGTGTCTGAATCCCAGTGACTGATCCCTTCGGGGTGACGCTCTGGGCCTAGCGCACGACCCCATTCTGGTGCGGTTAGCGTATTAACAGGTGTGACGCAGGAAGGTAGCCCAAGCCAGGCGATGGTTGTCCTGGTGCAAGTGCGTAGGCCGAGTCGTAGGCAAATCCGCGATTCATTAAGGCTGAGACACGATGCGGATAAAAAGTGGGTGATCCTATGCTGCCAAGAAAAGCATCGACGCGAGGTTCTAGCCGCCCGTACCCCAAACCGACTCAGGTGGTCAGGTAGAGAATACCAAGGAGATCGAGAGAATCGTGGTTAAGGAACTCGGCAAAATGCCCCCGTAACTTCGGGAGAAGGGGGGCCTTCGGCGTATAGGGATTTACTCCCGAAAGCGTTTGGAGGCCGCAGAGACTAGTGGGTAGCGACTGTTTACTAAAAACACAGGTCCGTGCCAAGTCGCAAGACGATGTATACGGACTGACGCCTGCCCGGTGCTGGAAGGTTAAGAGGACCGGTTAGCCGTAAGGCGAAGCTGAGAATTTAAGCCCCAGTAAACGGCGGTGGTAACTATAACCATCCTAAGGTAGCGAAATTCCTTGTCGGGTAAGTTCCGACCTGCACGAATGGCGTAACGACTTCCCAACTGTCTCAACCGCGAACTCGGCGAAATTGCATTACGAGTAAAGATGCTCGTTACGCGCAGCAGGACGGAAAGACCCCGTGACCTTTACTACAGCTTGGTATTGGTGTTCGGTGTGGCTTGTGTAGGATAGGTGGGAGACTTTGAAGCATGGACGCTAGTTCGTGTGGAGTCATTGTTGAAATACCACTCTGGTCACTCTGGATATCTAACTTCGAACCGTAATCCGGTTCAGGGACAGTGCCTGGTGGGTAGTTTAACTGGGGCGGTTGCCTCCCAAAAAGTAACGGAGGCGCCCAAAGGTTCCCTCAACCTGGTTGGCAATCAGGTGTCGAGTGTAAGTGCACAAGGGAGCTTGACTGTGAGACTGACAGGTCGAGCAGGGACGAAAGTCGGGACTAGTGATCCGGCAGTGGCTTGTGGAAGCGCTGTCGCTCAACGGATAAAAGGTACCTCGGGGATAACAGGCTGATCTTGCCCAAGAGTCCATATCGACGGCATGGTTTGGCACCTCGATGTCGGCTCGTCGCATCCTGGGGCTGGAGTAGGTCCCAAGGGTTGGGCTGTTCGCCCATTAAAGCGGTACGCGAGCTGGGTTTAGAACGTCGTGAGACAGTTCGGTCCCTATCCGCTGCGCGCGTAGGAAATTTGAGAGGATCTGACCCTAGTACGAGAGGACCGGGTTGGACGAACCTCTGGTGTGTCAGTTGTTCCGCCAGGAGCACCGCTGATTAGCTACGTTCGGGATGGATAACCGCTGAAAGCATCTAAGCGGGAAGCCGGCCTCAAGATGAGATTTCCATACCTTCGGGTGAGAGGCTCCCAGCCAGACTACTGGGTTGATAGGCCAGATGTGGAAGTGCAGTAATGCATGCAGCTGACTGGTACTAATAAGCCGATGACTTGATAACACACCGTTTGTTGGTGCTACGCGTCCACTGAGTGGTTCTCGATGTACGGTCGAGAACCGCATAACAACAATGACTTTGTTATGTGTTTGATTGAAACATCAATAGTGTTTCGGCGGCCATAGCGTGAGGGAAACGCCCGGTTACATTCCGAACCCGGAAGCTAAGCCTCACAGCGCCGATGGTACTGCAGGGGGGACCCTGTGGGAGAGTAGGACACCGCCGGACTCCTTTTAGACAAAATGGCCACCCATCGATGGGTGGCCATTTTGCGTTCACGCCGAAGCTTTTGCGTGATGAGAACAGGAGAGCCATCCCTCGCGGGGTGGCTCTTCTGCGTTAACCCGCGCCGCGACGTCGTTGCTTCACCGCTTCAGACGAGCCTCGAGCATGGCTGCGCACTCCTGTACAGCTGCGGCCAGAAGGTTCTCGTCCAGATCCATGCGACCCCACGTCACGGCGACAGCGGCCACCGGCCATCCGGCAGCGTCGATCACCGCGGCGCCCACGCTGCGCAGGCCATCCGCGATCTCGCTGTTCTCTGTCGCGTACCCTCGTGAGCGCACCTCGCGGAGGAGCTCTCGCAGCTCTCGTGGTGAGCGCGGCCCGAGCCCCGTCCGGTCGGGGAACGCCGACAGATCCGGGTACAGGGCCCGCACCTGCTCACGGGGGAGAGCAGCGAGCATCGCTCGCCCCGACGCGGTGAGGTGCGCGGGGAGCCGTACACCGACATCTGTGACGAGAGCGGGCCGACGTGGTGCCCGCTCCTCGACGATGTAGAGCACATCGCCCCCGCTCATCACCGCAAGGTGCGCGCTTTCGCCCAGTCGGTCGGAGAGCGCGGCCACGAGAGGTCGGCCTCTCCGCGCAAGTGGCTGCTGGCGCGCATACCCGCCGGCGAGTTCGAACGCTGACGTTCCCAGGCCCCACCGTCGCTCCTCGCGCAGGTGAAGCACGAATCCGTGAGCGGCCAGGGTGGTGAGGAGGTGGTAGACCGTCGACCGCGGCAGATCGAGCTCGCGCGCGATCGCCGACGCCGCCACCGGAGCGGGCCGACCGGCGAGAAAACTCAGGATGCGGAGCGTGTTGTCTGCCGCAGGTACCTGCGTGCCGACGACCGGTGATGCATCGGGGTTGTCTGGGATCACAGACAAAGCATCGCACGAACGGGTGCCGCTCACGACACGTCGGGTGTGGAATCGAGTCATGACTGTTCCTGTTCCCGTTGTCATCGGAGCGGCCCCGCTGTCTCCTGCCGATGTCGTCGCCGTCGCCCGCCACGATGTCCCCGTGCAGATCGACGCGGATGCTCTCGGCCGCGTCGCAGAGACCCGTCGCGTGATCGACGGCCTCGCGGCCGACCCGCATCCGCACTACGGAGTCTCGACGGGATTCGGCGCCCTCGCGACCACCTTCATCGCCCCCGACCGGCGCCTGCAGCTGCAGGCCAGCCTGATCCGCTCGCATGCTGCCGGCACAGGAGCCGAGGTCGAGCGCGAGGTCGTCCGCGGCCTCCAGCTCCTGCGGCTGCAGACCCTCGCCTCGGGACGCACGGGTGTGCGCCCGGTCGTCGTCGACACGTATGCGGCCATGCTGAACTCCGGAATCACCCCCGTCGTGCGTGAGTACGGGTCGCTCGGGTGCTCCGGCGATCTCGCCCCCCTCGCGCACATCGCCCTCGCCGCGATGGGCGAAGGTGAGGTCCGCGACGCATCGGGTGCTCTCGTCCCCGCGTCCGAAGCGCTCGCGACGGCGGGGATCGTACCGCTCGTGCTTGTCGAGAAGGAGGGTCTCGCCCTCATCAACGGCACCGACGGCATGCTCGGCATGCTGGTGCTTGCCCTGCACGACCTCGAGATGCTCTTGCTCACTGCCGACGTGGCTGCGGCGATGTCGGTGGAGTCGCAGCTCGGTACCGACGCGGTCTTCGCCGCCGACCTCATGGCCCTGCGCCCGCAGACGGGGCAGACCGCATCCGCCGGTAACCTTCGGGCGCTGCTGACGGACTCCCCGATGGTCGCCAGCCACAAGGGGCCCGAGGACGGGCGCGTGCAGGACGCCTATTCGCTGCGTTGCTCACCCCAGGTGCACGGTGCGGCCCGCGACACGCTCGCGCACGCAGCGATGATCGCCGGCCGCGAGCTTGCCAGCGTCATCGACAACCCGGTCATCACCGTGGACGGACGCATCGAGTCCAACGGCAACTTCCACGGCGCCCCGGTGGCTGCCGTCCTCGACTTCCTCGCCATCTCGGTCGCCGACGTCGCGTCGGTGTCGGAGCGCCGGACCGACCGCGCGCTGGATCCGGCACGCAGTCACGGCCTCCCTCCGTTCCTCGCCGACGAGGTGGGCGTCGACTCGGGCCTCATGATCGCGCAGTACGCGGCCGCGGGCATCGTCTCCGAGCTGAAGCGCCTGGCGGTGCCGGCATCCGTCGATTCGATCCCATCGTCCGCCATGCAGGAGGACCACGTCTCGATGGGGTGGGCCGCCGCGCGCAAGCTGCGCCGTGCGATCGACGGCCTCGGCCGCGTGCTCGCGATCGAGATCCTCACCGGCGCTCGCGCCCTCGATCTGCGCGCCCCGCTGCAGGCAGGACCCGCGACCGGCGCCGTACGCGACCTGGTTCGCACGGTCGCCGCCGGCCCCGGCCCCGACCGCTTCCTCTCCCCGGAGATGGAAGCGGTCACCGCCCTCGTCCAGTCGGGCGACGTCGCCCGCATCGCAAAGGAGCACATCGATGGCTGAGAACACGACCGCTGGGCCGCGTGCCGTCCGCGCTGCGCGCGGAAACACACGCACCGCGAAGAGCTGGGGCGCTGAAGCCGCCAAGCGCATGCTGATGAACAACCTCGACCCCGAAGTGGCCGAGCACCCCGAGGACCTCGTCGTGTACGGCGGGACGGGCAAGGCCGCCCGCAGCTGGGAGGCCTACGACGCGATCGTGCGCACTCTCGACGAGCTCGAACCCGACGAGACGCTGCTCGTGCAGTCGGGCAAGCCGGTCGGCGTCTTCCGCACCCACGAGTGGGCGCCGCGCGTGCTCATCGCCAACTCGAACCTGGTGGGGGACTGGGCGAACTGGCCGGAGTTCCGCCGTCTCGAGGAACTCGGCCTCATCATGTACGGGCAGATGACCGCCGGCTCCTGGATCTATATCGGCACCCAGGGCATTCTGCAGGGGACCTACGAGACGTTCGCCGCAGTGGCGCGCTCCCTCGGTCGGGATTCCCTGCGCGGCACCCTCACCCTCACCGGCGGTGCCGGTGGCATGGGCGGGGCCCAGCCCCTGGCGGTCACCATGAACGACGGCGCGGTGCTGATCGTCGACGTCGACGAGTCACGTCTCGCTCGGCGGGTGGCGCACGGCTATCTCGACGAGTACACGACCGACCTCGACGCGGCTATCGCACGGGTCGTCGCCGCGAAGGAGGCCGGTGAGGCGCTCTCGGTCGGTGTCGTCGGCAACGCGGCCGAGGTCTTCCCCGAACTGCGGCGCCGTGGCGTGCCGATCGACATCGTGACCGATCAGACCAGCGCGCACGATCCGCTCGCGTACCTCCCGATCGGGATCGGCGTCGAGGAGTGGAAGGCCGAAGCCGAGCGCGACGCCGAGGAGTTCACTCGCCGGTCGCGCGAATCCATGGCGGCACATGTCGAGGCGATGGTCGCGTTCCAGGACGCGGGAGCTGCCGTGTTCGACTACGGCAACTCGATCCGCGCCGAGGCGCAGCTGGGCGGCTTCGACCGGGCCTTCGCGTTTCCCGGATTCGTGCCGGCCTACATCCGTCCGCAGTTCGAAGAGGGGCGCGGTCCGTTCCGCTGGGCGGCTCTCTCCGGAGACCCCGAAGACATCTACAAGACCGATCGCGCCATCGCCGAACTCTTCCCCGAGGACGCGGCCCTGCACCGCTGGCTGGAGAAGGCCGCGGAGAAAGTGCACTTCGAGGGCCTTCCCGCACGCATCTGCTGGCTCGGCTACAAGGAGCGGCACCTCGCGGGGCTCAAGTTCAACGAGATGGTCGCGTCGGGCGAACTCTCGGCGCCGATCGTGATCGGACGGGACCACCTGGACTCGGGCTCGGTCGCCTCGCCGTACCGCGAGACCGAGGCCATGAAGGACGGCTCCGATGCCATCGCCGACTGGCCCCTGCTGAATGCGCTGCTGAACACGGCATCCGGTGCCTCCTGGGTATCGCTGCATCATGGAGGCGGTGTCGGCATCGGCCGCTCGATCCACGCGGGTCAGGTGACCGTCGCCGACGGCTCGGCCCTCGCCGCGGAGAAGCTCGAACGGGTGCTCACCAACGACCCGGGCACCGGTGTGATGCGCCACGTGGATGCCGGGTACGAGCACGCCCGCGAGGTCGCGCGCGAGCGCGGCCTGAACATCCCGATGCTCTGACACACTCGAAGGATCTCGAACGGGAGGAACGGCGATGCGCACGCTGCTGACCAACATCGCAGAACTCACCACCAATATCGCCGCCGATGGCGACCCCTGCGGAACGCTGAGCGATGCGGCCGTCCTGATCGAGGACGACAGGATCGACTGGGTCGGCGCGGCGGCGGATGCGCCGGCGGCCGACGCGACGGTGGATGCCGGCGGCCGGGCCGTGATCCCCGGATTCGTCGACAGCCACAGCCACCTGGTGTTCGCGGGCGACCGCGCGGCGGAGTTCGAGGCGCGCATGGCGGGGCAGAAGTACGCCGCCGGCGGCATCCGCTCCACCGTCGCCGCCACCCGGGCAGCGAGTGACGAGGAGCTGCGCGCGCGACTCCGCGGGTTCCTCGCCGAGATGCTCGCGCAGGGGACGACCACCGTCGAGGTCAAGAGCGGCTACGGGCTGAGTGTCGCCGACGAGGAACGGCTCGTGCGTCTGGCGGCGGAGGTCACATCGGAGGTGACCTTCCTCGGCGCGCACGTCGTTCCCGCGGAGTACGCCGACCGCCCGGATGAGTACGTGGACCTGGTCACGGGCCCCATGCTCGACGCCTGTGCACCGCACGCGAAGTGGATCGACGTGTTCTGCGAGACCGGCGCATTCACCGTGGCGCAATCACGGCGGGTGCTCGAGGCGGGGATGGCGCGCGGACTCGCGCCCCGCGTCCATGCGAGCCAGCTCGGACCGGGCGACGGCGTGCGCCTCGCGGTCGATCTGGGCGCAGCGTCCATCGACCACGGCACTTACCTGACGGACGCCGACATCGACGCGCTCGCCCAGAGCTCCACCGTCCTCACGCTGCTTCCGGGAGTCGAGTTCTCGACCAGACAGCCCTACCCCGACGCGCGACGCCTGATCGATGCGGGCGTCACCGTGGCCCTCGCCTGCGACACGAATCCGGGATCGAGCTTCACCTCGTCGATGCCGTTCTGCATCGCGATCGCTGTGCGCGACATGGGCATGACTCCGGCCGAAGCCGTCTGGGCGGCGACCGCAGGGGGCGCCCGTGCGCTGCGGCGCGACGACGTCGGGACCATCGCCCCCGGAGCCCGCGCCGACCTCGTGCTGCTCGATGCCCCCACCCGCGTGCATCTCGCGTACCGCCCAGGCGTGCCCCTGGTGCGTCAGGTGTGGAAGGACGGCACGACCGTCGTGTGAGTCGTCGCCGTCGTGTGAGTCACCGACGGGCGGCGAGACCGGCGAGCAGTTCGAGCACGCACAGCGCCGCGAGCCGGACCGTGCGGGCATCCTCGGCATCGGCCGTCGCGTCGACCTCGGCGATGTCGGCGCTCACGACGCGGGGATCCGCGGCCACGGCACGGGTCAGCGCGCGCAGCTCCCATGCCTGGAGCCCGCCCGGCACACTCGCGGGGCAACCCGGTGCGACCGAGCGGTCGCACACGTCCACGTCGATGTCGAGGTGCACGCGGGAGTCCTCACCGGCGCCCGCGATCTCCAGGGCCTCCGCGACCACGTCGTCGACGCCGCGACGGCGCAGCTCGTCGAGGGTGATCACCCGGATGCCCCACTCAGCGGCACGCTGCGCGTAGGCGGCGGAGTTCGCGAAGTCGGCGATGCCGATCTGCACGATCCTGGACGGATCGATGCGCGCGGTGCCGAGCGACGACGCGGCAGGCACGTCTTCGACGAGGCGGCGCACCGGCGTGCCGTTGGAGATCCCGTCGCGAAGGTCGAAGTGCGCGTCGAAGGTGATCAGCCCGGTCGCCTGGGCGCCGAGGGCCACCGGATACGTGAGCGAGTTGTCGCCGCCGAGCGCGATCACGAGGTCCGTGGCGTCGGCGAGGTCGCGCACGCGGGAGATCACCCTCGCCTCGCCGGCGGACCCGTCGGGGTCGGTCACGTCTCCGGCGTCGGCGATGCGCAGCACGTCATCGAGTTCGACCACGGGCGGGCCCATCAGGGCGGTTCCATAGCGGGGGAGCGCCTCGCGGATCGCGGTCGGTGTCGCGTGCGCACCGGTCGGCGACAGTGATGTACGCCAGGTCGGGACGCCGAGCAGTGCCGCATCGGCTGTGCCGCTGAAGGCGGGCCAGGATCCGGCGCGCCGCCAGAGCGGGTCGTGACTCAGCTGTCGGGATGCGGGTGCCATGTCAGACTCCGGGGATCAGGGCGTGGGCGATCGTGAAGATGGCGAGGCCGGCGAGGGCGCCGACGAACGTGCCGTTCAGGCGGATGTACTGCAGGTCGCGTCCGACCATGAGCTCGATCTTCTCCGTGGTCTCGGCCGGGTCCCAGCGCTCGACGGTGTCGGTGATGATCGACGCGATGTCGTGGCGGTAGCGGTCGACGAGGAAGACGGCGGCATCGGACACCCAGGTGTCCACGCGGTTCTGCAGCGCGGCATCCGTCGTCAGGCGTTCGCCGACCTCCTGCAGCGCCTGCACCGCGCGTCGGCGCAGACCGCTCTCGGGGTCGGCGAGAGCGGCGAGCAACCCGTTCTTCGCGGTGTTCCACGCCTCGGCGGCCAGGGCACCGACCCGAGGGCTGTCGAACAGCGACGCCTTCGCGTTCTCGAGCTTGGCGCGGGTGGCGGGGTCGTTCTGCAGGTTGTCGGCGAGGCGGCCGAGGTAACCGTCGACGGCGATGCGCGCGGGGTGCCGCGGGTCGGCCTGCACGGCGTGGACGAACTTGATCGCCTCGTTGTAGACGGTGTCGTCGACGAAGCGATGCGCGAGCTTCGGGACCCAGCCGGGAAGGCGCCGCGAGACGAGGCCCGAGAAGGACTCGGCATTGGCCTCGAGCCAGCGTCCGATGCTGTCGACCGCGAGATCGACGGCGCCGTGATGTGCATCGGCCTCGACGATCTTCTCGAGCCACGCGCCCGCGGGCGGGCCCCACTCCGGAGCGACGAGGTGCTCGCGCGCGAGGTCGGTGATGAGGTCGCGCACGTCGTCGTCGCTCAGTGCGTTGAGCACCGCCGTCGCGATGGTCGCCCCCTCGGCGCCGACGCGCTCGGCGTGCGGAGCCTCACGCAGCCACTCACCGGCACGGAGGGCGATCCGCGTGCTCGACAGCTTGGTGCGCACGACATCGCCTGCCAGGAAGTTCGTCTCGACGAACTCGCCGAGGCTCCGGCCGATCTCGGCCTTGCGGCTCGGGATGATCGCGGTGTGCGGGATCGGCAGTCCCAGCGGGCGGCGGAACAGCGCGGTCACGGCGAACCAGTCCGCGAGCGCGCCCACCATGCCGCCCTCTGCCGCGGCGCGGACATAGGCCAGCCAGTCGAACCGCTGCTGGAAGGCGAAGGCGAACACGAAGACCACGGCCATGAACAGCAGAGCTCCGAGGGCGACGGCCTTCATGTGGCGGAGCGCGCGCAGGCGTTCCTGATCAGCGGGCGAGAGCTGCGTCATCGGTGTTCGCGGCATGACGTCATCCTTTCACGGGCGGTAGCCTCGAGACGTGATCGAAGACATCAAGAAGCGCGCCCTGCACCGCACCAGCATCCTCGAGGGGCAGATGCGCGGCGTCGCGCGGATGATCGAGAACGAGGAGTACTGCATGGACATCATCACGCAGTCGCGTGCGATCCAGCGTTCCCTCGAGTCGCTGAACCGGCTGCTGCTCGAGAACCACCTCCGCACGCACGTCACCCACATGTTCGATGCGGGTGGAGACGAACGCGACAAGGCCGTGGTCGAGCTGCTCAAAGCCTTCGACTTCGACTCCAAGTAGCCGGTTCTCGTCCGCCCACCTGCGACGGGCTCGGACGGCTCGACTCGCCCCGCTACAGCACCGACTGCGCGCGCGTCAGCACATCGCGGAGGATCTGCTCGATCTCGCGGAACTCGGCCGGCCCGACGGTGAGCGGTGGGGCGAGCTGGATGACGGGGTCGCCACGGTCGTCGGCGCGGCAGTACAGGCCCGCCTCGAACAGCGCGGGGGAGAGGAACCCACGCAGCAGCCGCTCGGACTCGGCGCCGTCGAAGGTCTCCTTGGTGGCCTTGTCCTTCACGAGCTCGATGCCGAAGAAATACCCGTCCCCCCGCACGTCGCCGACCATGGGCAGGTCGAGCAGCTTCTCGAGCTCGGCGCGGAACAGCGGAGAGTTCTCGCGGACATTCGCGTTGAGTCCCTCCTCGTCGAAGATGTCCAGGTTCTCCAGGGCGACTGCTGCGGAGACGGGGTGACCGCCGAACGTGTAACCGTGCGGGAACGAGACGTCTCCCTTCGAGAACGGCTCGTAGATGCGGTCGCTGACGATCGTCGCACCGATGGGGGAGTATCCGCTCGTCATGCCCTTGGCGCACGTGATCATGTCGGGCACGTAGCCGAGGCCCGTGCAGGCGAACGTGTGGCCGAGGCGCCCGAAGGCGCAGATGACCTCGTCCGACACGAGGAGCACGTCATGGCGGTCGCAGATCTCGCGGACGCGCGCGAAGTAGCCGGGAGGCGGCGGGAAGCAGCCGCCGGAGTTCTGCACCGGCTCGAGGAACACCGCGGCGACCGTGTCGGCACCCTCGAACAGGATCATCTCCTCGACGCGGTCTGCCGCCCAACGCCCGAAGGCCTCGAGGTCGTCGGCGGGCGCGCCCATCTCGGCCGCGCGGTAGAAGTTGGTGTTCGGCACGCGGAAGCCGCCAGGGGTGACCGGCTCGAACATCGACTTCATCGCCGGGATGCCGGTGATCGCCAGCGCTCCCTGCGGGGTGCCGTGGTACGCGACCGCCCGGGAGATCACCTTGTGCTTGGCGGGCTTCCCCTGCAGCTTCCAGTAGTGCTTCGCGAGCTTGAACGCGGTCTCGACGGCCTCGCCGCCGCCCGTGGAGAAGAAGACTCGGTTGAGGTCGCCCGGAGCCTCGTCCGCGAGACGGTCGGCCAGCTCGATCGCCGCCGGATGCGCATACGACCACAGCGGGAAGAACGCCAGCTCGGATGCCTGCGCGGCGGCCGCCTCGGCCAGCCTTCGCCGACCGTGCCCGGCGTTCACCACGAACAGGCCGGCGAGGCCGTCGAAGTACTCCTTGCCCTTCGCGTCCCAGATCCGATGGCCGTCGCCTTTGACGATGATCGGGACACCGGACGCGGCCATCGTGGACTGCCGGGCGAAGTGCATCCAGAGATGGTCCTTCGCCATCGTCTGCAGCGCGGACTCCGACGGGATGGTGCGTGCGGTGTTCATCTGGTCCCCCAGTTGTAGAGCTGCTTCTGCAGCTTCGCGTAGATGAAGGTCTCGGTGGAGAGGACGCCGTCGATCGGGCGGATGACGTCGTTGATCAGAGACAGCAGGTCGTCGTCATCCTCACAGACCACCTCTGCGAGGACGTCGAAGGAGCCGACCGTGATGACGACGTAGTCGACGGCATCGATCGCCGCCACGGCCTCGGCGACGTGTCGTGTATCTCCCGACACGCGGATGCCGATCATCGCCTGCCGGGGAAAGCCGAGCTGCATCGGATCGGTGACCGCGACGATCTGCATCACCCCGGACTCCGTCAGCCGCTGCACGCGCTGCCGTACGGCGGCCTCGCTCAGGCCGACCACACGACCGATGTCGGAATACGAGCGGCGTCCGTCTTCCTGGAGCAGCTCGATGATCGTCTTGGAGATCGCGTCGAGTGTGGGATTCTTCTTCACCGGACCCATGGTGCGATCTTCGCACTCGTCACTGCGTCAGGCAACCGATTCCGCGGTCGCGACGTGCTTCATCGACGGAACCGGCGGGAATGCGCTCAGGACTCGATCGGACCCAGCAGTGCGCTCGCCGCAGTGGAATGCGCGGATTCGGGGTCGGAGGGGTGGAAGGCACCCGCCAGCACGTCGCGATACAGCCGGGACAGCTCGTTCGCCGAGAAGTAGGAGCCACCACCCGCCACGAGCATCGCCTCGTCGACGACGTGCTTGGCCATCGTGATCGCGCGGTGCTTGACGCCCGAGAGCAGCGGGAACCAGCGCGCCCCGTTGTCGACACGACCGTCGACGTCGCGGGCGAGCGCCGCGATCTGCGGAGGCAGCGCGTCGTACGCGAGCCCCATGTCAGCGATGCGCCAGCGGATGTCGGGGTCCTGGCTGTATGCCAGCCCGGTCTTCTTCGAGTGCCGCTTCTGCGCGGTGGCGATCGCCAGCTCGAGTGCGCGCCGGGCGATGCCGGTGTACACCGAGGCCAGGAGGATCTCGAACACCGAGAAGATGCCGAACACGATCGGGTCGGGGCTGGGACCGGGATCGATGCGGCGCACCACGTGCGCGGCATCCGCCACTGCACCGTTCAGCCGCGTGGTGCGGCTCTGCGTTCCGCGCATGCCCAGGGTGTCCCAGTCATCGGAGGTGGTGACGGCATCCGTCCGCTCCACGAACGCGAACACCAGCTTCGGCGCGTCGGGGCTCGTGGTGTCGAGGCCGTGCAGGCCGAGCCGCGTCCACACCGGGGCGAGCGAGGTGAAGATCTTGGTACCGGTGAAGGCGTAGCCACCGCTCCCGTCGGGCACGGCGGCGGTGTCGCTGCCGAACAGGACCAGGTCGTTGCCGCCCTCGCTGATGCCGAAGGCGAAGACCTCGCCGGCGACCGCGCCGTCCTGCACGAACTCGAGGCCCGGAACGCCGCGGTCGGAGAACACCTTCGCCACCCCGGTCCACACCAGGTGCATGTTGATGGCCAGCGCCGTCGCCGGAGCGGCACCCGCCAGTCGCTGCTGAAGGAGCGCGGCCTCGGCGAGTCCGAGCCCGGCACCGCCGTGTTCGGTGGGCACCAGGATCGACAGGTAGCCGGCGGCGCGCAGCTCGTCGAGGTCCTGCCGGGGGAAGGTGTTCTCGCGGTCGTGGATCGGCGCGCGCTCCCTGATTCGTTCGAGAAGGTCGTCGGGCAGGAAGGCCGTGGGATCGAACGTGCTCATGCGAGTGCCTCCAGAAGCTGACGGACGGATTCGTCCGGGCGATCACGGTGCAGCGAATGTCCTGCACCCTCGACGACGGACAGGGTGATCAGCGGATTCGCGGCGAGGACTTCCGCGGCGAGGTCCCCGGTGAAGATGCTGTAGACCGCGGGATCGGCGCCGATCACGTGCGTCGGCACGGTGAGGCGCGCGGCGTCGGCACGCACATCCCACGGCTGGTTCTGGACGCTGGTCTGCTCCACCGCCCAGGCGCTGGCGCGCAGGACGGCGTCGACTTTGAGCTCCTGGTCCTGCGGATGCCAGTGCGGGTGCTCCTGCTGCACGACCTCGAGCCGGGTGTCGGCGAAGGCGCGCTCCTGGCTCCGGCGGACGATGGCCGCGTCGCGTCCGTCGACATGGATCGCGGGATCGATGAGCACGAGGCGTCGCGTCCATTCGGGGGAGGATGCCGCCGCGACCGTGCTCGCCGCGCCACCGAGGGAGTGGCCGATGACCGCGTCCCAGGATCCGCCGTCCTCCGGAGGGGTGGCGGCGAGGTCGGCACCGTAGGCGGCGACGGAGTAGTCGAGGGAGCGCGGGGCGTCGCCGTGGCCCCGGAGATCGACGGCCGTGGCATGCCATCCGGCGTCGGCGAGAGCATCACCCAGGCGCCACATCAGCGCGCCCGAAGAGCCGAGACCGTGGACCAGAAGGGCCCGCCGAGAGGCCGACGGAGAACCCCAGGCGAGGCGGGGCAGCGTGAGCGGTGCAAGCATGGCACCAGCCTACGACCGGGAGCGATGTCCGTCTCCGGAAGCGCCCGAGCAGCTCCGACCCGAGCAGCACAGAGGGGATGCACCCGGGCGGATGCATCCCCTCTGCCGGTCGGTCCGGTCAGTCGGTGCTGATCGCGATCAGGCCCGAGGGGAACCGGTCACGCGCCGACACGTAGATCTCGCCGTCGGTGGGGTTCACCGAAACGCCGTAGACCTTGTTGCCGTAGGCATGAGCGCTCAGACGGGCGACCAGCGAGAGGTCGTCGGTCGAGTAGACCGACACCCCGCTCGCATCGAAGGTTGCCGACTGGTGTCCGGCGATGAGCCGTCCGCTCGCGGTGTCCACAGCCAGCGAGCGCAGGTCGGCGTTCGCCATCGGGATGGTCCCGACGAGCTCCCACGTTCCGCCCGCGAACACCCGCACACCGTCGGTCGAGCCCTCGGCGTCCGCCGTGCCGACGTAGAGGCGGTCGTTCACCCCGTCCCAGGCGACGCCATGCGAACGCCAGGGCGACGCGCCCGCCGGTGTGACGGTGATCGGCGCCCCCGTCGCGGCATCCATGATCTCTACACCCGACCCGCGCGTGGCTCCGAACACCAGGCCCGCCTCGGGGTCGACGTCGATGCCGCGCACGTTCGCCGTGAACGCGTACGGACCGCGCTTCAGGTCGCCGCTGGCCGCGTCCATCACGAGCCACTGGTTCGAGTAGGCGACGTACAGCTCACCCGTCGACTCGTCGAGCGCGACGTCTCGCACACCCTCGTCTCCCGCGGTGGGAGCCGGCACGTCGAGCGTTCGCACCAGGGCGTCCGTCTCCGGGTCGATCTCCCAGACGCGCGCCGGGCGCATCTCGTTGCCGACGAAGAGATTCCCGGTACGACTGTCGACGGCCGATCCGACCGGTCGATCGTCCGACTCGGGGACGTCGGTCGCCGAGGGGATCACGGCCAGCGAACGGGCCGTGAACTCCGGGGTATCCGGGTCGGTCGGGTCCGTGGGATCAGTCGGGTCCGTGGGATCCGTCGGATCCGTCGGATCCGTCGGATCAGTCGGGTCCGTGGGATCGGTCGGGTCCGTGGGATCGACCTTGCGGATGCTGACGGTGACGGCGGCCGAGGTGAGTTCCTCTCCTGGCGGGTTGAGGCGGAAGTCGCGGTTGGAGACGAACACGCGTTGGTGCTCCTCGTCGACCGTGATGCCGTAGCCGTCCTTGCCGTACTTCGGCCCCGCGAAGTCGCCGAGCAGTGCGCCTGTCGCCAGGTCATGCACGGAGAACCCGCCGCGGTCAGCCGTCGTGCCGGTGTAGCCGACGTAGAGCAGGCCGTTCGTCGAGTCGATGTCGACCTGACGGGGGTTGGCCCTGCTCGTGCGCTCCCACAGCTTGGCGAACCCGTTCGACGCGTCGAAGGCCTCCAGATTGATCACGTCCGTGAGGTCGTGGAACTTGGTGCTGATGACGGTGCCGGTGGTGGGGTCGGCGGCGACGTAGTAGGCGTCTGCGGTGCCGTTGATGACTCCGAGGGAGGCTCCGGTGTCGGCGTCGAGGACTTCGATGCCGCGGGAGGGGACGGCGACGTAGACGTGTCCGAGTTTCGGGTCGACGTCGATCGAGCGGTTGGACTCGATGGTGGGGAAGGGTCCTCGGACGACTTGTCCGAAGGTGTCGGGGGCGATGGATACGACGAGCCAGTTGCGGTTCTGCTGTCCGACGTAGAGGAGGTTCTTCTCGTCGTCGATGCCGATGTCGCGGATGTTCTCCGGCAGTGTCATCTCGCCGAGGACCTTGTCGGTGTCGGGGTCGATCTCGAAGATCTTCCGGCTGTTCTGGTCGCCCAGGTACAGCA
>NZ_JARE01000063.1:0-32152 GCF_000708325.1 Microbacterium sp. Cr-K20
CCGGCCCGCCCGGCGCACCCGGGCCGGCGGCGGCGATGATCCGCACCGGGGTCGAGGCGATGTCCGCCCCGTCGAGCATCACGACGAGCGTATGCGCGCCGGCCTCGACATCCTCGGGCACGACTCCGCGGAAGGCGAAGCTGCCGTCCGTCTCGGCGGTCACGGTCCCGAGATCGGCCGGAGTGGAACGCAGCTGGACGGTGTACTCGATCCCCGGCTCGAATCCGACGCCGCTGACGTGGATGCGTCCGCCGATCTTCGGCGAGCCTTCGACCGTCACGCTCGGGGTCACCACCTCGGGATCGACCACGACGACGATCGCGGCGGAGGGCACGGACCACCCGCCCGCGTTCTGCGCCCGCACCGTCACGGCGTACTCGCCGGCGGCGAGCCCGGTGACGGCTGCCGTGAGCACGGCCCCTTCGGCCTGCACGACACGGTCGCCCACGGCGACCTCGTACGCGATGATGGGCGATCCGCCCACGTTCTCGGGCACCGTCCACTGCACGTTCACCCGGTCGCCGGAAGCGGTCGCGACGACATCGCGCGGCGCGCTCGGAGCGGCATCGAGTCGGATGAGCCCGGCGAGTGCCGCCGCGAGAGCGTCGGCCGCCGCATCCACCTGACCCTGCGCGGACCCGGGCGCGGCGAGCACGTCCTTGCCCGCCTCGAGCGCGGGCAGCAGCGGCTTCCAGCTGGCCGACGTGTAGGCCGTGCTGTCGAGGGTGTTCGCCGCGTCGACCTGTGCCTGCAGCCGACCCGTGTCGGCGATCACGGTGACCGTGCACCAGGCGATCTCGCTGCCGCCCTGATGGCGGATGCCGACGGTCGTGCGCCCGGGTTCGCGGGTCGCGAGGTCGACCTCGACCCGGCCGTCTGCCGAGACACGGGCGTCGCCCTTCACGGTTGCGACGGAGTCGTCCATCACCACCGCCGTGAACGTGTCGGCGGGGTTCACCGGCGACACCGTCGCGGCGACGACGGCCGCACCGTCGCGCCCGGCCGAGACCGGTCCCGCGCACTCGAAGGTGTACCCGCCGTACAGCTCGAGCTCCCAGATGTTGAGCCCGTACTGCGTCGCCGGCATGCCGGACAGGCGCACGTACCGCACGTCGGTCGCCGCGAAGTCGTGCTGATGGATGAGCGTCGGCTGCGCAGCCTGGACGCGGGCCAGGGGCATCCAGGTCGTGCCGTCGACCGAGCCCTCGATGCGATAGTCGTTGGACGTGCCGGCTTCCCAGGCGACCACGGCGCGCGAGACCGACCGCACGCTCTCCAGGTCGACCTGAAGCCAGTGCTCGGCGGCTGCTCGCGCCGACGACCACTTGGTCGAGCGGGAACCGTCGGTCGCCTTCGGCCCGGTGATCGTGGCGTTGTTCTGGTGGACGCTGTCGGCCGTCGTCGGGCGACCGAGCGCGAGGTTGGCGTTGCCCACCGGAACGGCGGGGGCCTCGGCGACCAGCCGATCGGAGAAGATCTCGAACTCCCACAGCGAGGGTCCATAGTCCAGAGCACGCGTGACGGTCTGCATCCGCACGAAACGGGCGCTCTGGTCGTTCAGCGTGATCACATCGACACCGCCGTCGCTCCCGGCTGAAGGGGTGACATAGGCGTCGCGCCAGTTCCTGCCGTCGTCGGACAGCTGGATCCGGTACGCCTTGGCATACGCCGCCTCCCACGAGAGCCGCACCGTCGACACGGGCTTCGATTCGCCGAGATCGACCTGCGCCCAGGCGCTGTTGGCGTTGTTGCCGCGCCAGCGCGTGGACGGATCGCCGTCGGCGAGGGCGTGGACGAGGTTGTATCCCGCGTAGCCCGAAGCCCGCGTCGCACCGTCGATCGAGAGATTGACGCTCGACGCCACCGACAGCTCGCGGATGCCGTAGCCCTCCCCCTCGCCGTCGAGCAGAAGCACGCGCACATGCTCCGCCGGGGTCGGGTCGAGCGGGATCTCGTCGACCCCGCCGTCGCCGTCGGTGACGTGGGCTCGGTCGGTCCAGTCGACGCCGTTCTGCGACGTCTGCACGACGAAGTCGCCGGCGGGAGCATCCGTCCAGTCGATGGTCGCCTTCGTGACCCACGATCCGCGGGGCAGCGTGACGGCCGCCCACTGCGTGCCGTCGCCGGCCGATCGCCACGCGGTGTCCCGGTCGTCATCCCCGAGCGCGGCGGCGGACGAGCCGTCTGCCGTGCTGCTCGCCGAGAACGCAGAGGTCGCCGGGAGCGGGCCCGCGGCGAGCGCGGAAGTGACGGTCCTGCCCATGTTCTCGCCCGACCCGAGCGCGAACCTCGCGTGCTGGTCCTGGCCGCCGCCGGTGAGGGAGACCCCGACGGACAGCCCGGGGCGGTCGGGGTTGGAGAGGCTGACGACGGGGGTCTCGCCGCGCTCGTCCAGCAGCACGATGCTGGGCTGGTCGACGGTCAGCGCGCGACCGCCGCCGAGGTCGAGCGTCCCGGCGGCGTAGAACGTCGCCATGGTGATCCCTGCCGCGTCGTGCCGCACCGCCTGCACCGAGGTGTCGTTGCGGAGCGTGCGCATGGCGGGCTCGTCGGCGAAGGCGGCGACCTCGGCGGGGGTGGCCGCCGGCAGCACCGTGTAGTCGTACGTGCCGGCGGTCGGCTTGGTCCCATGATCGACGTACAGCGTGAAAGCGTCGCGGCTGACGGCTTCCTGCCCCTCCCAGCTGCCGGACTGGGCCCGGTTCGAGACCCTCACGTCCTGGCCGTCTGCGAAGACGTATCCGACCTCGTCGTTGTAGGCCCACCGGGCGCCCCCGACGCTCTGGTCGTCTGCATCGCCCGCGACGGGCTTGCCGCCGACGGTCGCGTTCTCCTTGGCGGATGCCTGATTGATCGTCGTGTGCACGGCCGCGCCACTCGTCGAGGCGATGCCGGCGCCGAGCGCGACCATGCCCTCGTCGAATGTGAAGTAGCTCTTCCGCGCGCCGGTGCCCGCGGCGTCGAGGGTGAGCACGCTCGCGCCGAACTCCCCGTCGGACGTGCCGCCGGTGAAGCTCGCGCCGTCTCCGTTGCGCCCACGGTTCTCGAATCCGCGTTCCGTGCGCTTCTCGTCGGGAGCGGTCACTCCGGGGTAGTGCCACCAGTCGAACGTGGGACCCAGATCGAGGTACTCGCGGTTGTTGACCTGGATGGCGGTCGAGCCCATCGCGTTCCAGAAGACGGGGTTGCCGAGATCGTCACGGTAGGACGTGCGCAGCTCGGCGCCGAACGTGCGAGACGAATTGAGACGAGTGAAGATGCCGTAGTCGTCGCGCTGATGAGAGGCGAACTCCGAGCGCCAGAAGTACTTCGCGCCGGTGACGCCGTTCGTCTCGGTCTTACCGAGCACCCCGTCGAGCACGGCCTGGTAGGCGGTCGAGTAGAGGGCGTCCGTGCGCACCATGCGCTGCAGCGGCTCGATGAACTCGGAGGCGTGGCTGGTGATGTCGCCCACGGTCTTCGGCGGTCGGTAGTTGAGGTAGAGCATGCCGATCTCTCCGCGGATGAGCCAGCGGGTTCCCTCGATGAAGTAGAAGGCGATCGAGTCCAGCTGCGCGCGCGTGAACGCGAGTCCGGTGCCGCGTGCGACGTCCGACCACAGGGCCGCGTAGGTGAACAGCACCATCCCGTAGCCCTCGCTATACAGCTGCGCGCCGTGGGCCCAGAAGCTGGCGTCCGGCTGGACCGCCTCTTTCACGGTGCCGGAGTGGTCGACCGCGATGGTGGCGACGATCGTCGCGAACCCCTCCTTCACCTTGGCGATGTCGCCGGTGGAGAGGGCCTCGAAGATGTAGTTCGACGTGCGCCACGAGCCGTTCGCCCCGACCGGGTCGAGCTTGCCGGTGTTGTGCGCGAGGCTGACACGGAAGGCGTCTTCACTGAGCTCGGAGCCGAGGAACATCGAGATGCGTCCCATCGCGATCGACTCGCCGATCTCGGTCTCCCACCAGTTGGTGTTGCCGGGGTTCACCCGGTCCCAGTGCAGCAGCGCACGCTGCACCGCGTCGACCAGCCGCTTGTCACCGTGGCCTGCGGCCTTCGGGTCCTTGTACGCCTGCGTCATCGCGAGCATCCGGTAGAGCGCCGTGTACGCCGACCAGACGCTGCCGTTCGCCGAGCTCGTGCGATCGGCGTAGTCGACGTCGGCCCACGATCCGTCCTCCTTCTGCGACGCGACGTAGTCCAGCGCCTCCGAGGTCTTGGCGAGGTAGATGCCGTTGGCGATGATGATGTCGTCGCCCTGCCCGAGGTAGTACTCCTCGAGGCGGTCGATGACCGTCGCGACATCGTCTTCGGGAGCGGCGGATGCCGGCACCGTGGTGAGCGCGGACGAGCCGATGACGAGGGCGACGGTGAAGGCGATGAACGCGGTGATGCGTCTCATGGCTGGGCTCCTTTGCCGGTGTGCCGAAGGGCAGGCGAGGCGGATGCCTCAGCGGGAGGAAGAACGCGACCGCGCGCGCCTGCGGGTGCACGGAGCGAAGCCCGGGGTGCGCGATCGCGCGCACCCCGGGGTGATCGGCCGGGGAATGCTCGGATCGATCAGCCCTGGGCGATCAGGGCGTCGATCTTGTCTGCGGCCGTCGAGAAGGTCTCCTTCAGATCGCCCTCGCCGGCCTGCACGGCCTGACCCCACGCGTCGCGGAAGGTCTGCCACATCTCGGTCGCGTCGGCGACGTTGGGCACGTCGACGGTGAGCGGGACGGAGGCGGCGAACGTCGACAGCACCGGGTCGCCGGCCAGGAAGTCGCCGGCGATCGTGTCGATGTCACCGCGGATGGGGAACTGCCCGGTGGTCTCGAGCAGGGCGAGGTCGTTGTCGGCGTCCATCGAGAACTTCACGAAGTCCCAGGCGGTCTGCTTGTTCTCGCACGAGGTGTAGAGCCCGACGTTCTTCGAGTCGCCGAACGTGTAGGTGTCCTCTGGCGCGGTGCCGTCGGCGGTCGGCAGAGGCACGATGCCGTAGTCGACCTTGCCGTCGAACGCCCCGGCACCCCACGGGCCCGCGATGCCCATGGCCGACACCCCGTCGGCGAAGGGACCGGCCCAGGCGTCGCCGCTGTACGCCTCGGCCGAGGAGTAGCCCTCGGCGTAGAGGGTCTTCCAGAACTCGAGGGTCTCGAGGCCCTCATCGCTGGTGAACGCGGCGGCGCCGTCGCTCACCAGCTGGGTGCCGCCGGAGTTGGCGAGGAAGAACGGATAGAAGTCGAAGAGCGCGTTGGTGTAGTCGCCGGATGCAGGCGGGTAGAGCGAGTAGTCGGCGGCACCGCTCTCCTTGATCGCCGCCGCGGCCGCGATCACGTCGTCGTAGGTCGCCAGCTCGGGGTTCTCGGGGTCGAGTCCGGCCGCCGCGAAGACGTCCTTGTTGTAGTAGAGCATGAAGGGGTTGGCCTTCCACGGCACCTGGTACAGGTCGCCGTCGGGCGAGCGGAAGCCGTCTGCCGCGGCCCCCGACCGCTCGGTGATGAACGACTCCCCGTCGTCGAAGGTCGTCGAGATGTTGACCAGACCACCCTGCTTCTGGAAGGCCGGCACCGCGGCCGGGGCCGTGTTGTAGACGAGGCACGGTGTGTTGCCCGCCGTGATCGCCGCGCCGATCGCGTCTTCGGACGACTTGCCGGACGGGATCGCGGCGGCCGTGACCTTCTCATCGGGGTGGTCGGCGTTCCAGGCCTCGACCACGGCTTCCGCCCAGGCGATCTCCTGCTCGTTCGTGGAGTACCAGATCGTGATCGGGCCCGAGGTCAGCTCTGCGCTCTCGGGGGCGTCGCCGCCACCGGTCGAGCCGCAGGCGGCGAGGGGCAGGGCGAGGGCGGCCAGGGCGAGGACACCTGCATAACGCTTCATTGCGAGAAACTCCTTCGTTCGGAAGCTCGGGTGACGGCTTCCTTGCTGTCGGGACCGGGCGCTTACGGGAGGCCGGGCACGATCAGTAAACCGGTTTTGTTTCGTTAAGTCAATGCCCGTGGCATCCTCGCGCATCCCCTTGTCTAGCAAGCGATCCTGGACCCTCGCTCGCCACCATAATGCTAAACAGCACTAAACCCGCGGTTGGTTCACGACACCCTCCCCCTGAGCGCCGCCGCCGAGGCGCACCGACTCATGGATGCCGGTGAGGTGTTCGGGCGCATCGTGCTCGTGCCTTGAACCCCTCACCGCCAGGACCCTTCTCGTAGAGTCGATCCATGCCTCACACGTTGACGGTGAACGGTCGTCCGACTCTCGAACACGTCGATCTGGAGCTTCTCGATTCGTACCGTTTTCCGGACGGAGGAGGGTTTCCCGAGTCGTATCGTGCGTTCATCCGGCGTGCGGGCTGGGCTCGACTCTTCGGCCTCTGGCTGATCTACCCACCCGTTCTTCCCGGCTTCGCCGACGGCCTTCAGGGGCGTGGGGAGAACCTCACCGCTCGATTTCTTTCCGCGTATCGGGAGGGCGAGGAAGAGGAGTTCGAGTGGATGGTCGAGCCCGATGCCGATTGGTCGCGGCCGGTGTCGTTGCGAGTGTTCGGGTGGAGCGAGAACGGTGACGCGCTGCTGTGGGACACTTCGTCGCGCACCCCGGACGGGGAGTTCGCCGTCTGGGAATCTCGCTCGCTCGATTCGCTCCACCGACTCGGCGGAAGCCTCTCCGAAGCGTTGCCTCTGATCCAGGCGCGGGCGCGCGGATCATTCGGCGCCCGGGGCCACGACGTCGAACCGCTGCCCGCCGTCCGCCTCTGAGATCCCTCGCGGTCGGCTCGTCAGCGCTCGACCGTGAACCGGGCCGTGGGGCCGTTCGTGAGCAACGGGGCATCCTTCGCCCCGAAACGGGCTGCGGCATCCGGCCAGGCGACGAAGTTCCTCTCCGCCCGCGGCGCCACGCTCTTCGTCATCGGGTCGACCGCGAACACGCCCCTCCCACCGGTGCGCGCCACACGCATCAGTTCACGGACGTACTCGGCGGTGCGGGTGTCATCTTCCGGCACGGATGCCCGCAACTCGCCGTTGCGCAGACCGTCATCGTCGGAACGC
This sequence comes from Microbacterium sp. Cr-K20, assembly GCF_000708325.1. Lineage (NCBI taxonomy): Bacteria > Bacillati > Actinomycetota > Actinomycetes > Micrococcales > Microbacteriaceae > Microbacterium > Microbacterium sp. Cr-K20. The sequence goes on from NZ_JARE01000063.1 coordinate 7,014, forward strand.
GACCGCACGAAGCTCGCGAGGCCGGCCCCGACGATCGCGTACACCCACCCCTGACCGGACGGGTGAGGCACCACATAGTCACGATGGAAGAGGCTCTCGGAGATGATGCTCGTGTCCACGAGGGTGACATGAGGGCCCGCGCACTCGCTCAGTGACGAGCGAAACGTCGGGGTGAGTGTCTCGGGTTGTCGAGTCACGTCGACGAACCGCACCGCGGGAAGGCTGGTTCGCACGGCGTCGCTGAACTGTTCTTCATCCGCGGGTGTCAGGAAGACGCAGAGCCGATGGAGCTTCGAGGGCGTGCTCATGACACCAGCGGTGACGTGATCTTGGTCGCCCGGTACGACTGCCCGTCTTTCGTGGCCCGCCATCGGCGCCAGTGCTTCGCCGACAGACGGAAGGGCAGGTGCGTCTGCACGTGAGCGGCAGCTTCGTGCAACCGGTCGTCGGCGGGGAAACCGAGCCAGAGCGAGAGAGAGGAGGCTGTCGTGCCGAACGTGGCACGCACCCCGGACGCGCCGAGGAGGCGCCCGTAGCCGTCCACCGCGAATCGACCGAACGCATCGGCATCGATCCCCTCGTACGTCGATCCTGTCGCGGGGTCGACCAGCGCCACCGGCGCGTTCCAGACCAGCGAGGCCAGCGGATGACCGTGGCCGGTCACCGCTCCCGAGCCCGCACCATTCAGGGCGTCGAGCGTGGCATCGACGTCATCGGAGCGAACCCGCCACTGGGTGTGTGTGCGCTGCCGGCTCTGCGGTCCCCCGAGGTGCGCTGCCGCGAACGCTTCGAGACGGTCTGTTTCGTCGGGCGGCCCTCCGGCCCAGAGCTGGAAGGACATCTCCGGCGCACCGATGGTCACCGCGGTGGCGTCGAGAAAAGCCTGCACGCTCTCGTAGGCAGTGCGGGGATTCTTCGTGCGAAGCGAATGCGCGCCTCCCGCCGAGGCCGGCAAACCGTCGTAGGTCACGACCTCCTGAGTCAACGTCACCTCTCCATTATCCCGACGACCAGGACGCGCGCGACGCGTGCGCAGGCGCTGCGCGACCGGACCGGCGCGGCAGGAGCGACGACAGCTCGCACAACTAATCTGAGTTGTGCGGCGGGGACGACAGCCGCGGACTCACGGGTGAATGGATGAGGACATCATGAGCAAGCGGACCATGGTGCTGCACAGTGCGCACCAGGACCAGTTCGACGTGCCGGACAGGGACCTCGTCTTCTATGACCAGCCCTACGACGCCGAGCAGCTGTCGCGCATCACCGATGTGCACCTGTGGTCTCCGCTGGACGGACCGATCGACCGTCTCCCGGAGATCATCTCGGCGATGACGAATTTGAAAGCCCTCAGCATCGGCCCGGGGCGGGTCCTCCCCACCATCGTCACCGAACTGCGGCAGGGCGATCTCCCCGAGAGTCTGGAAGACCTCTCGGTGCACATCGGCGATCGGACCCTGGTGTGGCCGGATGTGGTGGTGCCGAACCTGAAGACCCTCTACGTCGGCGAACCCTTCCGCTTCAAGAACGAGCACTTCCCCCGGCTCCAGGCCCTCTCCCTCTACCCGCAGAGATCTCTGAACAATGTGCGGCAGGCGCTCGAACTCCCGCTGGAGGAATTGAACCTGTTGAACGTGCCCACTGACGAGGAGATCTTCCGCCTCGTCGAACCGGTCGGGCTTCGCCGGCTCGGGTTGATCGGTGGACGCACGCTGACGAGCCTCACCGGGATCAGCGTGCTCCCCCAGCTGGAGTCGTTGCGGCTGAAGAACCTCACCGCCCTGGGTGACATCTCCGAGCTGGCTGCCCTCCAGCGACTCGAGATCGTCAACATCCAGTACTGCAAGAAGATCATCGGCATCGCCGCCGTCAACGACCTCCCGCGACTTCGCCGGCTCACCTTGGTCGGATGCGGGAACGTCGGCCTCGAGACGATCGAGGCGAAATTGGCGACCCTGGAATGGGCCAACACCGGCGCGACCACGTGACCGTCTGCCTGGAGAGGCTGCTCGGTAGCCTGGAAGCATGACGGACCTCTTCCGACGTGCCACCGGATGCCTGCAGGAAGCCGGGTGGACGGGCGAGCCGCCGCTCTCCACGGAAGACGGGGTCCCCTCCGCGCTGCACACGGCACCCGAAACGGTGGTCGACTGGGCGTCCTCGTTCTCACAATTGTCGAACGCAGACGAGACCGTGTGGTTCTTGTCCCGCCACGACTACTCGAGCGGCGCGGAGGATGCCTTCGCGTGGAACGAGTTCGAACAGCTGAGCATCCAGGCGGCGACAACGGACGACGAGGCGGTCGCGGTCGCCCGTTTCTGGAAGCGCCACCTGCCCGTCCTGCTGTCCGTTCGCGACGGATACGAGTACCTGGCCGTGCGAGACGATGGAGCTGTCGTACACGGAACGGAGCCGGAGTTCGAAGAGGCGGTGGTCGTGTTCTCTCAATTCGAGGATCTGCTGAGGTACATCATCGCGCGGCCGGCAGCACGGAACGACGTCGTCGAGAGACTCCTGTTCGATGCCAGCAGCGTGACTGACACGATGCCGGGCCGCTAGCTCTCGACGTCCGGGTCCAAGGGCAGGTCGTCCGCACGTCCTGCGGCCGCGGCGCGCGCATAACGCTGCGCGTACGCTTCACGCGCGGCGTCGGCGTGCACCTCACCGTCCCATCGGTCCGGCAGCGGTTCGCCCTCGCGATGCGAGCGTGTCACGCGCGCGAGACCGAACGCGAGGGACGTGTTCAGAAATGTGCACCGGGTGAAGCTCGTGCCCGCGGAGAAGGTGGCATCGACGAAAGTGCAGTCCGTGAAGGTGGCATCCGAGAAGTCGGCTCCGCTGAGGTCGGCACCGTCGAAGATGCAGCGTTCGAATCGCGTGTTCGGCAACGATCTCACCGTGCGCAGGTTCGCGCCCGAGAAGTCGCACTCGATGATCTGCGTGCCGATCGCCAGTCCCTTCAGCGACGCTGCCCGGAAGCCGCATCGCACGAAGCTGCGATCGAAACGGGGCTGCCCGGTCAATGACACAGAATCGAACAGGCAGTCGGAGAGCTCGGACTCGAAGAACATCAGGCGGCCTCGAGCACGGCGGAAATCAACGCGGGACAAGGTGACGAACCGGAACTGCAGACCTTCGCGCCCCGATTTCACGCCGCGCAGGTCGAGCAGTCCCTCGTCCGTCGCCGGCCAGTCGGTGTCGAACCGATGCGGACCCTTCACGATGCGCGCCTGCTCCAGAACCTGCTCCTGCAGCGCCGCCAGCCGGTCAGGTGTCCACCGGCGTGACAGCTCGGCATCGCCAGGCGCTTTCACCGTCCCATCCGCTCTGCAGCAGGCGTCTCCTCATCAGAAACTGCCTGTGCGTCGGGGGCGGCCTCGTCGTCGATGAGGAAGGCGATCTTCGCTCGCTCCGCGGCCGCGTCGAAGGCAGGGGCTCGAGCAGCGACGCGACTCATGAGCTCGGCGATCGCCTGGTGGATCGTATGCCGCAGGAAGGCGACGGGATCAGCGGCGGCGCTGACGTCGTCGTTGCTGATCCGGATCTCTCCCGTAGCAGTGCGTGGCGACAGGAACACCCGCGGTGTTCGCAACCCGGACGGCCCGGGCACGGGCGTGATCTCGCCTCCGACCGTCAGGAAGAGGTCGAGACGATACGAGAATTCCACCGTGCGCAGGCGCTGCTTGATCCGCGCCATCTCCTCGATGAAGCCCGCCTGCGGTCGTGGACCACCCCACACCGTGCGGAACGTGAGCCGCGCCGTCGGCACGGCGTTGATTCCGGACGGATCAGTCATCGTGGAGCCCCACCCGGAGCGGGTCGGTGACGCCGTCGGGCGTCGCGACCTCATGTTCGACGGTGCTCACCGTGGCAGTTTATCGACAGCGGTTCGAGGCCTGCGAGCTGTCAGCGGTGTTGTCGCGTCCGGCTAGAAGTCGAGGAAGCCGGCGACGATGTCGCGCACGATCCCGTCCGCGCCCGGTGTGCCGTAGAAGTACACCGAGCCGTATCCCCACAGATACTCCTCGATGAGGTCTTCGAGTTCGCCCTCCACGGGCCACCCCTCCTCATCGATCTGAAAGAGGAAGCGATGCCCGTCGGCGCGCACGGCATCAGCGAACGCAGGCTCGCTCTGGATCAAGACCGGTTCGTCATCGATCCGCACCAGAGCCGGCGTGGACGCGGCGTCCGATCGTTCGATCAGCGCGGTCGCACGCAGTCCCGGCCACCCCAGGTCGTCCCGCCCGCCACGCGGCGAGGGGTCATGGACGATCGCCCGCATCGCCATGTCTGGATAGATGACATCCTCGTCTTCGATGCCGAAACCGGCACGCAGCACCACCGACACCTCGCGGCCACCCGTCCACGATGCGCTGCCCGCGGCGAGAGTCAGCAGATACCGATGCGTCTCCAGAAGCGGATGCGCCTCGATCACCGATGTCGGAGCGCCACCCAACCGCGCCCCATCCCCGCGATCCGGCAATGCGGGATACAAGAACGCAGGCATGTGCCCAGCCTATTGGGCGCCTCGACGCACGGCGACGGATACGACGGAGGCTCGGAATCTCGCGACTTCCGCGTGATTCCGAGCCTCTAAGTGGTCGGGCTGACAGGATTTGAACCTGCGACCCCTTGACCCCCAGTCAAGTGCGCTACCAAGCTGCGCCACAGCCCGTTGTTCTGCACTCTCGCGCAGGCAACTCCCCTATCTTAGCCGCAACCTGAGCCCCTCCGCGAACCGAGCCGTTGCGGGTTGTCGGATGCCGCGCGTACCGTCGCGTGCATGGTGACGATCACGACCGAGGTGGCGACGACCGACCGCTGGGACGATGTGCAGCATGCTCTCACCGGTGGCGGTGACGGCGCGAGCTGCCAGTGCATCTGGCCCGTGCTGAGCAACAAGGGCTGGAACGCGACGACGACTCCGCAGCGCACCGAGATGTTCCGCGCCGAGATCGACGAAGGGCCGCCGCCCGGGATCATCGCCTACGTCGACGGCGAGGCAGCCGGGTGGATCAGGATCGGGCCACGCACCCGTCAGGCTCGCATCCCGCGCACGCGCATCATCGCGGCGGCGACCACCGAGCCGTTCGACGACGAATCCGTCTGGGCAGTCACGTGCTTCGTCGTGCGACGGGAGCACCGCGGCACTGGGCTGAACCGCGCGCTCCTAGAGGCCGCCGTGGACTACGCCCGCGAATCCGGTGCTCGACTGATCGAGGGATACCCGGTCGACACACGCGGCGAGAAGCAACGGGCCAACGATCTGTTCCACGGCACGCTCGGCACATTCCTCGCCGCCGGCTTCACCGAGAAGACCGCACTCAAGCCGGGGCGCACCCTCGTGGCCCTCGACCTGGCCCCATGATCGCACCACACCCCCGAGCCACTAGCGTGAAGGCATGAGCGACGCGAGCCCGACCATCGACGATCCCGAACTCGGCACCTTCACCCGCGCCACTTCCGAGCTCACCGACGGCTCCGTGCTCACGCACGACTGGTTCGTCGGCACGGTCTCAGTCGAGGGCACTGAACTCGAGCTCATGCTCGAGGGAACGACTCCCGACGAGGTGGCACCGCTGCTCCCCCGCATGCGCGAGGTCGTCAAGCGGCTCGCACATCTGCGACGGATCGCGACGGATGCCGTGGTCACGAACTTCAACACGGGCGAGCCCGACCCTCAGGACCTCGAGGACGCCGCCTCCGATCTCGCACTCGAGGCGATCGAGGCCACCCCCGACGGCACGGTCATCCTCCACTTCACCGACAGCTGCGGCGAGCACTTCCCCGAGGGGTACTGGCCGGCCGTGCACCTGGGCATCGACGATGCCGTCCAGCAGGTCACCGTCGAATCCTGAGCCCGCGTATGCCTCGTCCGACAGCCCGCCCGACGATCGGCCGAGCCTACGATGGGGAGATGCAGCGCCCCGCCCCGTCCTCGCTCATCGCCTGGACGTTCCTCCCCTACGTCGCGGTCTCCGTTCTCCACGTCATCCTGCTCGCCGTCGGAAGCCCGCTCGCCGGACCGACGAAGCTGCTACTGATGCCGATGCTCGCAGTCCCCGTCCTGGCCGCTGCCCGGTGGATGAAGCCGCCGATGACCCTGGTCCTGCTCCTCGCGGCGGTGCTCTTCTCCTGGCTCGGGGATGGCGTGGGCGCGTTCTTCCCCGCGGCACCGGAACTCCCCCTCATGCTGCTGTTCTTCGGCATCGCCCATGTGACATACATCCTGCTCTTCGCCCGCCGGCTGAGCGTGCGGCGGATGCCCTGGTGGGCCCTGATCTACGCACTCTGGTGGGTGGCGATGATCGCGGTCCTCGGCCCGCATACAGGCGGCCTGCTGATCGCGGTCGCCCTCTACGGACTCGTCCTCGGCGGCACGGCCGCATTCTCGGCGCGGTGCCACCCGCTGGTCGCGACCGGCGGAGCGTTCTTCCTCGCCAGCGACACACTGCTCGCGTTCCGACTCTTCCTCCCCGACGGGCTCTCGGCGTGGAGCAGCCCGGCCGTGATGCTCACCTACACGCTCGGCCAAGGCCTCATCGTCGCGGGCGCGCTGGTCACGCTGCGAAAGCGAGCTTCCTGATGGATGCCGCACGCGTCGACAGCTGGCTCTGGGCGATCCGCGTCTACAAGACCCGGTCGGCGGCGACCACCGCATGCCGCGCGGGGCATGTACGGGTGAACGGCGACAAGGTGAAGGCCGCCCAGCAGATCCGCGTGGGTGACGAGCTGCGTATCCGCATCGCCGGATTCGACCGGATCCTCTTCGTACGTCAGCTTCTCGTCAAGCGAGTCGGCGCTCCTGTGGCGGCGCTCGCCTACGAGGACAAGACGCCCGAACGGGAACCCCAGGCGGCACTCGGTCTGCGTGACCGCGGGGCCGGGCGACCCACGAAGCGGGAGCGTCGGGACATCGACAAGCTGCGCGGGCGGAGCCACGACCCAGAGGATTGATATGCCGTCATCCTCGCGTCATACTTTCGAAGATTTGTTCTAGAATAGGGTTATGGCCACTCGGACCGACCTCGAACTCGCGGAGCGACGCCGCGTGCTCGATGCCTGGGCCGAGAAGCGACGGCGCATCGCCGCGCTCGAAGCGGAGGTCGCAGAGCTGCTGGTGGAGCAGATCGCTCTCCACGATGCCGAGGTGTCAGCGAGCCCGTTCCACCGCGACGCGATTCACCGCTCCATGATCGCGGAGTTCTCCGCCGCCGGTCATGTCTCCCGTGGGTCGATGGACTTCGCATTCGCCGACGCACAGGCGCTTCACGACCACCTCCCCGCGGTCCGTGCAGCGTTCGCCGCGGGTTCCCTGAGCGCCGGCCATGTCCGCGAGATCGCCCGGGCGAGTGCGCTCGTGGCCGAAGCGATCCGCAACAAGAAGGCCGATGCCGGCGTCATGGCCCTGTTCGAGACGGCCGTCCTCGTCGTCGCCGAGCAAGACACGGCTGCCCGCACCCGCGCGCACGCCCGACAGGTCGCCAGCGCACTCATCGGCGAGAGCGTCGTCGAGCGGCATCGCCGAGCGGCCGAGGAACGCTGCGTGACCGTGAAGTCGCTCGACGACGGCCTCGCGCTGCTCACTGCCGTGCTTCCCGAGTGGATCGCGACGGCCATCTCCGACCGGCTGAGCCGGATGACGCGGGAGGTCGTGCGAGCGCGGGAGGATCATGTACCCGAGTTCCTGCCCTGGTGGTCGGACGAAGACATCGATGCTCTGCATCCCGAAGACTTCGCGCTCGACGACCCGACCTTCGACGCCTATGCCTCCCCCCTTACCGACGGGAGGATCTTTGGCGCCGACGGAGAGACCTTCGCCACCGATCCCGAGATCGAGCACATCCCTGCCGACACGCGCACGTGGGCGCAGATCCAGGCAGACCTCCTAACCGACCTCCTCCTCGCCGGCGACCCGTCCCTCGCGCACGGCGACGGCCTCGGTCGCATCCAGGGACGCGTCCAGGTCACGGTCGCCGCGACCACGCTCGCCGGCATGGACGACCGACCGGCCGAGCTCGACGGGCACGGCCCGTTGCACTCCGACGTCGCCCGCGCTCTCGCGGGGTGGAACACCGGATGGACCCGCCTGTTCCTCGACGCCGCCGGGATGCTGGTCGAGACCGATACGTACACCCCGACCGAGGGCATGCGACGGTTCCTGCGTGCTCGTGACCAGCACTGCCGCTTCCCCGGCTGCCGCATGCCGGTGCACCGCTGCGAGATCGACCACCAGCACGACCATGCCAAGGGCGGGAAGACGCGCCTCGACAACCTCGGGCATCTCTGCCGCGCGCACCACACCCTCAAGCACCCCGACATCCCAGACCCGCATCGCTGGGCGGCGCAACAGGAACGAGACGGCAGCATCACCTGGCACAGCCCGCTCGGACGCGCCTACACCGATCCGCCACCCCGACGAGTCATGTTCGTCTGACGCCGGTTCGGCGGATGAACCCTGGCCCCCGGAGGGATGTCCGGCTCAGTGATCGATCAGGTCGCGCAGCCATCCGGCCGATCGCACATGCTCGGCACCGGCGTGCTCGACGCGTTCGCGCAGGCCCCGGTCACTCGTCACCGCGACCACGGTGTGCTTCGCGGCCACCAGACGCTCGACCTCTGCGACGATCGCATCGTCGCCCGCGGCGTCGGCGCGGATGACGGAGACCACACTCGAATCGGAGTCGATGCCGCGAGCCTGCCCCTCGACCACCATCGACACCTCCGGGAACCACACCGACCCCTCGAGTTCCAGGTCGGCGGCAGGCACGGTCAATCCCTCCAGCCGTGCACGCAACCGCCGGGCCGCTCCCGCGCGGTCCTTCCACCACCCGTCCGGCACCGACCCGACGACGTTCGCCGCGTCGACGACGACCACAGGCCGCACCTCGAGCAGCGCGCGCAACGCGGACCACGACGCACCGAAACCCGGATGCAGTGGCCGCTCATCGACCTGGTCGACCGGCACCCACTCGAGCGCCACACTCTCCGGATCGCTGATCACCGGGTCGAACGGCACGCGCACATCAGCGACGACCGTCGTGTACGACCAGATGCCCAGATCGAGAACGCTCGTGAAGCGAGGCCGCACGGCGCCGTCCGGCACACCGGCTTCCTCCTGCGCCTCGCGGATGGCGCCAACGATCGCACTCTCGCCCTCATGCAGCGCACCGCCGGGCAAGCCCCACGTGCCGCCGAAATGACTCCACGCGACCCGATGCTGCAGCAGGATGCCGCGAGCGGGGTCATACGCCAGCAGACCGGCAGCACCGAAACGCCCCCAGTACCGCTCCCCCGACTCGGCGACCACCCACGCGTCGCCCGGGTCCCGCGGCCCCTCGGGGCGACGCGGTTCATCGGCGGCAGGAGGTACGACAGTCACCCCCTCAGCCTTTCACAGCATGGGGGTATCGGCACCACGGCGCGACATGCGCCGGAACAGATCAGCGCTGGCGCTTCTCACGCACACGCATGTTGATGACGATCGGCGTGCCCTCGAACGAGTAGAGCTCGCGCAGACGCCGCTGGATGAACCGACGGTACCCGGGGTCGAGGAAACCGGTCGTGAACAGCACGAACGTCGGCGGGCGCGTCGACGCCTGCGTGCCGAACAGGATGCGCGGCTGCTTGCCACCACGAAGCGGGTGCGGGTGCTCGGCGACGAGTTCCGCGAGGAACGCGTTGAATTTGCCCGTCGGGATACGACGGTCCCAGTTCTCCAGCGCCGTCTCCAGCGCGGGAACCAGCTTGTCGAGGTGACGACCGGTCTTGGCCGAGATGTTCACGCGCGGAGCCCACGCGACGTGCGCGAGGTCCTGCTCGATCTCGCGCTCCAGGTAACGACGGCGGTCGGCGTTCTCGAGGTCGTCGTCGTTCAGACGGTCCCACTTGTTGAACGCGAGCACGAGCGAGCGGCCGGACTCCAGCACGAGGTCGATGATGCGGACGTCCTGCTCGCTGATCGTCTCCGACACGTCGAGCACGACGACGGCCACTTCGGCCTTCTCCAGTGCCGCGGAGGTGCGGAGCGAAGCGTAGAAGTCCGCCCCCTGCGCCATGTGCACGCGACGACGGATGCCGGCGGTATCGACCAGGCGCCACATCTTCCCGCCGAGCTCGACGACCTCGTCCACCGGGTCGCGGGTCGTGCCGGCCAGGTCGTTCACGACCACGCGCTCTTCGCCGGCCGCCTTGTTCAGCAGCGACGACTTGCCCACGTTCGGGCGACCGAGGATGGCGACACGACGCGGTCCGCCGATCTCCTGCTTCGCGACGGCCGAGACCTCGGGCAGCTTCTTCAGCACGGCGTCCAGCAGGTCGGCGACACCACGTCCGTGGATGGCGGAGACCGGATGCGGCTCACCGAGGCCGAGGCTCCACAGAGCCGCGATCTCGGGCTCCTGACGGGCATCGTCGATCTTGTTGGCGACGAGGAACACCGGCTTGCCGCTCTTGCGGAGCAGCTTGACGACGTGCTCGTCGGTCGAAGTGGCGCCGACCATCGCGTCGACCACGAACAGCACCATGTCGGCGAGGTCGATCGCGACCTCGGCCTGCATCGCGACGGAACGGTCGATGCCGCGCGCGTCGGGCTCCCACCCACCGGTGTCGACGAGCGAGAACCGCCGGTCGCCCCACTCGGCCTTGTACGTCACGCGGTCGCGGGTCACACCGGGGGTGTCCTCCACGACGGCTTCGCGACGGCCGAGGATGCGGTTCACGAGCGCGGACTTGCCCACGTTCGGTCGCCCGACGATCGCCACGACGGGAAGCGCCGGGCTGAACAGGATGCCATCTTCGCCGACCGTGATGCCGGCGAGCAGCGCCGCGTCCTCATCGTCCAGGTCGTAGTCGGCGAGCCCGGCGCGCAGCGTCTCCGCCCGCTGCTCGGCGAGGTGCTCGTCGATCTGTTCCATCTTCTCGGCGAGCTGGTCGGGGCCGCCTTCGTATTCTTCGTCAGCCACGGTGTGCTCCTTGGATTCGCTCGATCACCGTGAGGACGGCGTCGATGGTCTGGGGGAAATCGAGTTCCGTCGAATCGACGACCTCGACGCCTTCTGCGGCGTTCAGGAAGTCGACGACGGCGCTGTCTGAGGCGTCGCGCTTGTGCAACGCCGCGGCGACAGCTGCCGCGTTCTCGCCGGCGAGTTCACCGGCACGTCGAGCGGCCCGAACTTCGGGGGCCGCGGTGAGGAGGATCCGCACGGGGGCATCCGGTGCGACGACGGTCGTGATGTCGCGGCCTTCGACCACGACGGCCGGGTACGACGACTCGGCGACGAGCGTGCGGAACAGCTCGTTCACCTGGGCGCGCACGGCGGGCACGCGTGCCACGCCGCTCACGGCACCGGAGACCCGCGGGTCCCGGATGGCTTCGGTGACATCGGCATCACCGACGCGCACGGTGCGGTCGTCAGGGTCGAGCCCCAGTCGCACCGGGAAATCGGATGCGGCGGCGAGGACGGCCTCGGCATCGGAGGTGTCGGCGCCGCGGTCCAGAACATGCCAGGCAAGTGCACGGTACGCGGAGCCCGTGTCGAGGTAGCCGAAACCGAGCGTGCGGGCGACGGCCTTCGACACGCTGGACTTGCCCGAACCGGCCGGGCCGTCGATGGCGATGAACTTGTGCGCGTCGGTCGCGGAAGCCGGTGCCGCAGACGGGGTGGTGGTGTCAGTCATTGGTGTTCCCCGCAATCCGCCAGCCGCGTTCCTGGAGCCCGGTGATCGCTCCGTGCAGTGCAGCGGGGTCGACGCTGATCTCGGCCAGGCCGAACTGGGCCCCGGGCGAGTGCTCGAGTCGGAGGTCCTCGACGTTGACACCGAGTTCTCCGAGCTCACCGAACAGGCGACCCAGCTGACCGGCGGTGTCGTCGATCATGACGATGAGCGACTCGAAGCGCTGGTTCTGTCCGTGCTTTCCGGGAAGACGGTCGACGCCGTCGTTCCCCTGACGGATCGTCTCCGCGACGATACGCCGGGCACCGGGAGCGCCCGGCTCACGCAGCGCGGCGGCGACGTCGGCGAGATCGCCCGCAAGTGCGTCGAGGATCTCGACGACGGGACCGGCGTTGGCACCGAGGATCTGCACCCAGAGCTCGGGAGCCGAGGCGGCGATCCGGGTGGTGTCGCGTACTCCCTGGCCGGCGAGGCGCAGAGCGCCCTCCTCGGCATCCGCGAGACGGCCGGCGAGCAGGCTCGCCACCACCTGCGGCACATGGGAGGTGAGCGCGACGGAGCGGTCGTGCTCCTCCGGCGTCATCTCGAGCGGCATGGCACCCACGTCGAGGGCGAGGGCTTCGACCAGGGCGAGATCGGCGGCCTTCGTGTCTTCGTCGCGGCACACGACCCAGGGGCGACCGACGAAGAGGTCGGCGCGCGCCGAGATCGCTCCCCCGCGCTCGCGCCCCGCGAGCGGGTGGGAGCCGATGTAGCGGGTGAGGTCCACGCCGCGCGACTGCAGCGTGCGGAACGGCTCGAGCTTCACGCTGGCGACGTCGGTGACGACGGCCTCCGGGAAGCGCTCCAGCTCGGCCTGGATCACGTCGGCCGTGACGTCGGGCGGCACGGCCACCACGATCAGGGCGGGCTCGTCTTCGTCGGCGGCGAGGCGACCGGCGCCGTAGTCGACCGCGAGGCGGAGCTGCGCGGGCGAGGCGTCCGTCAGCACGACGTCGATGCCCTTCGACCGGAGCGCATGTCCGACGCTCGCCCCGAGCAGGCCGGCACCGACGACGCGGACGGTGCCGGAGAGCCGCGGCGCGACGGCGCCTGCCCTCCGCGCCGTGGGCGCACTCGTCGTATCGGTCATTCGTTCTCCTGCTCGCCTGGCGCCTCGGCGACACCGGAATCACGGCGCGACAAGGTCAAAAGCGCGCCGAGTTCGATTTTAGTCAGTTCCCGCGTCTTCCCGGCCGGGAGGGTTCCCAGGTGGAGCGGTCCGAACTGCCGACGCACCAGTTCGGTGACCGGGTGGCCGACCGCGGCGAGCATCCGGCGCACGATGCGGTTGCGCCCGGAGTGCAGGGTCAGCTCGACCAGGCTCGACCCGCGCGAGGTGTCCAGCAGGCGCGCCTTGTCGGCCGCGATCGGACCGTCCTCGAGCTCGATGCCCTTCGTGAGCTTCGAGATCGTCTGGGCCAGCACCGTGCCCTCGACCTTGGCGATGTACACCTTGGTCACGCCGAACGACGGGTGCGCCAGCACATGGGCGAGCTCGCCGTCGTTGGTCAGGATCAGCAGACCGCTGGTCTCCGCGTCGAGGCGGCCCACGTTGTAGAGACGCTCCTCGTAGTCTTCGGTGAAGCGACGGAGGTCGGGACGACCGTTCTCGTCCTTCATGCTGCTGACGACGCCGGTGGGCTTGTTGAGCATGACGTAGCGCTTGGAGACGTCCAGCTGCACGGCGCTGCCGTCGACGTCGACGAGGTCGTGCTCCGGGTCGATGCGCCGGCCGAGCTCCGAGACGACGATGCCGTTGACGCGGATGCGCCCCTCGGTGATGTACTGCTCGACGACGCGGCGCGAAGCCACCCCGGCGCCGGCGAGCACCTTCTGCAGACGGATGCCCTCGGGGGCGCCCTCGGAGTCGGTGGTGGCCTCGAAGCCGCTCATCGGATGGTCCCTTCGTCGAAACCGTCTGCACCGTCATCGAGCAGAGGGGAGATCGGGGGCAGCTCGTCCAGCGAGTTGATGCCCAGGTGCTGCAGGAGTGCGTCGGTGGTGCCGTAGTTGATCGCGCCGGTCTCGGAGTCGGCGAACAGCTCGGTGATGAGACCACGGGCGAGGAGGGTGCGCACGACGGAGTCCACGTTCACCGCACGGATGGAGGCGACCTGACTGCGCGTCACCGGCTGCTTGTACGCGATGACCGCCAACGTCTCGAGCGCCGCCTGCGAGAGTCGAGCCGGGGCCTGTCCGCCGACGAACTCGGCGACCAGCGAATCGAGGTCCTCGCGCACATAGAGACGCCAGCCGCCGCCGACCTCGCGGAGCTCGAAACCACGGCGCGGGCCCTTGCCCTTCCCGTCGTAGTCGTCGACCAGCGTCTCGAGCGTCTGCCGCACGGCGGGCACCGGGGATCCGACCGCGGCGGCCAGCGCCACCAGCCCGAGCGGCTCGTCGACGATGAGGAGGATGGCCTCGATGCGCTCGGACAGCGGGATCTCGGTCGCCTCGGTCACCTCGTCCACGGTCTCGGTCATGTCATCGGTCATAGTCGGCCCCCAGGGTCGCAAGAGTCTCGTCCGACCAGGAGTCGGCTGCCCAGCGCAGCGTGAGCTCACCGAGCGGTTCCAGTTGTTCGAAGGACAGGGCCGCGTGGCGGTACAGCTCCAGCACCGAGATGAAGCGCGCGACGACGATGCCGGGCTCGCTCACCCCCGAGACGAGCTCGCGGAAGCTCAGCGACTCCGTGCCGCGCAGCAACGTGACGACGATCGCCGCCTGCTCGCGGATGCTGACCAGCGGCGCGTGCAGATGATCGAGGCCGACGTGCGGGATCTCCTTGGGCGCGAACGCCAGGAGCGCGAGTGCGGCGAAGTCGTCGACGGTCAAGGACCACACGAGCTCGGGCGTCTGTTTACGGTGCTTCTCGTCGAGGCGTGCCGCGCGCACGTGCCGACGGTCCTCACGCTGCAGACAGCGGGAGAACCACGCCGAGACCTCCTTGAAGGCCCGGTACTGCAGCAGGCGGGCGAACAGCAGGTCGCGCGCCTCGAGCAGCGCGACGGCCTCGGCATCCACCAATTCGCCCTGCGGGAGAAGCCCGGCCACTTTCATGTCGAGGAGCGTCGCCGCGACGACGAGGAACTCGGACGCCTGGTCCAGCTCCTCCTCGTTCTCGAGCTGACCGAGGTAGGCGATGAACTCGTTCGTGACCGCGCTCAGCGAGACCTCGGTGATGTCCATCTCGTGCTTCGAGATGAGGTTCAGGAGCAGATCGAACGGGCCGTCGAAGTTGGACAGCGAGACCCGGAAGCCCGGCTCGGGCACGACCGTATCTTCCGCGCTCTCCTCGAGCGTCGCGTCGACGGACTCCTCGCTAGGCGACAGCGCCACGGGCGACCAGCTCCCGCGCCAGCCGCAGGTATGCCTGAGCGGCCGCGTGCTCGGGGGCGAACTCGGTGATGGGCACACCCGACACCGAGGCGTCGGGGAACTTCACGGTACGGCCGATCACGGTCTCCAGCACATCGTCTCCGAAGGCCTCGACCACGCGCTCGAGGACCTCGCGGGAGTGCAGCGTGCGCGGGTCGTACATCGTCGCCAGCAGACCGTCCATCGTGATGGAGGGGTTCAACCGGTCGCGCACCTTGTCGATCGTCTCGATGAGCAGGGCCACACCGCGCAGGGCGAAGAACTCGCACTCGAGCGGGATGATCACGCCGTGTGCGGCGGTGAGGGCGTTGACCGTGAGGATGCCGAGCGAGGGCTGGCAGTCGATGAGGATGACGTCGTACTCCCCCGCGACCTGGCGCAGGACCCGGGCGAGGATCGTCTCGCGGGCGACCTCGTTGACGAGGTGCACCTCGGCGGCCGACAGGTCGATGTTCGCGGGCATCACGTCGAGGCCCTCGACGCTGGAGTGCACGATCGCGTCATGCGCGTCGCGCTTCGTGTCGAGCAGGAGGTCGTAGATCGTCGGCACGTCGTGCGTCGGGATGCCGAGACCGGCGGACAGTGCGCCCTGCGGGTCGAAGTCGACGGCGAGCACCTTGCGGCCGTACTCCGCGAGAGCTGCGGCCAGGTTGATGGAGGTCGTCGTCTTGCCGACGCCGCCCTTCTGATTGCACAGCGCGATGATGCGCGCGGGGCCGTGGGACTTCAGCGGTTCCGGGATCGCGAACCCGTGATACGGACGGCCGGTGGGTCCCATGGGGGTCTCGTCGGCCTTCTGCGCCTTCGCCCTGGACTTCGCCACTTTCTCAGCCACCGATTCTCCTGCTCCTTCGTGCTTGGTCGATTGTACCGGTCGGCCCGTTCCTCAGCCGCCTCGGCACGCGGCACGGCGCCCGTCCCGCATCGGCGGACGTCACCGCGCGCGCGGGTGCGAGGTGGCGTAGATGTCTCGCAGGGTGTCCACCGAGACGTGCGTGTAGATCTGCGTCGTCGCGACCGACGAGTGCCCGAGCAGCTCCTGCACCACGCGCACGTCGGCTCCGCCCTGCAGCAGATGCGTCGCGAAGGAGTGCCGCAGCGTGTGCGGCGATACCTCGGAGGTGATCTGCGCCTTCTCGGCGGCCGCCCGGATCACGAGCCAGGCGCTCTGCCGCGACAACGGTGCTCCGCGTGCACCGAGGAAGAGCCGGGCCGACGCGTGCCCCTTCGCCGCGAGCGCCGGACGCACGCGCGTGAGATACGCATCGACGGCTGCGCGCGCGAACGATCCGATCGGCACGATGCGCTCCTTCGACCCCTTGCCCCGCAGCCGCAGCACATCGCCGTGTGCCAGGTCGTCGACGTCGAGCCCGATCGCCTCGGACACGCGGGCACCCGTGGCATAGAGAAGCTCCAGGAGCGCGCGGTCGCGCACGCCGATCGGATCCTCCGGTGACGGAGCACCGAGCAGCCGCTCGACCTGATCGATCGTCAGCGCCTTCGGGAGTCGACGCGGGGCCTTGGGGGGACGCAGCCGTCCGCTCGGGTCATCGATCTCGATTCCTTCCCGAGCGAGGAATCGATGCCAGCCCCGCACCGACGATTGCAGCCGCGCGAGACTCGACGACGCCGGGGCCGGCTCGGCCGAGGCGCGTTCCGCGATGAAGCGGTCGATCACCGCCGCCGTGACCGCCGACGTGTCGGTGATGCCTTCGGCCGCCAGCCACTCCGTGTAGACCCCGAGGTCGCGCCGATACGCGGCGATCGTGTGCTCGCTCAGACCGCGCTCGATCGTGACATGACGCAGGTACGCGTCGCGGGCGCGCTCGAGCAGCATCCCTCAGCCCCGATCGCGGAGCCTCTGCGCCGCGGCCAGCACGCCGATCGTGAGGATGCCGTTGTGCATGCGGCCGCCGAGAACGGCCTCCACCGCATCGTCCAGCGGCACCCACTCGACGCGGATGTCGGCTTCCTCGTCCTCACGGTCGTGCGGGCGCTCGGCCGAGGAGATGCCCGTCGCGAGGAAGATGTGGATCATCTCGTCGTTGCCACCGGGCGTGGTCCAGGAGGAGACGAGCGGTTCCCAGTGGGTGGCCACCAGGTCCGCCTCCTCCGCGAGCTCGCGCTGGGCGGCCGCGAGCGGCTCCTCCCCCTCGACGTCGAGCAGACCCGCGGGCAGCTCCCAATCCCGATGACGGATCGGATGCCGGTACTGCTGGATCAGCAGGACACGCCCGTCGTCGTCGAGCGCGAGGATAGCCACGGCGCCCGTGTGGTCGACGTACTGCCGCACGATCTCGCCGTCGCCGTAGCGCACGCGGTCGGAGCGCACGTCCCAGACCCTGCCTTCGTAGACGAGGTCGCTCTGGAGCACCTCCGGCTCGAACGGCTCGTCCCGGAGGGGCTCGATCGGCTCAGGCATCGGCCGTGACGTCATCGCTCACGTCGAACAGTTCGCTCGCACGGTGACGCTCGATCGCGGCGCCGACGAGCCCGCGGAACAGCGGGTGCGGCGCGGTCGGGCGCGAGCGCAGTTCCGGGTGCGCCTGCGTGGCGATGTAGTACGGGTGCACGTCGCGCGGCAACTCGACGTACTCGACCAGGTCGAGCTCGGGGTTGAGGCCCGAGAAGACCAGCCCGGCGTCCGTCAGACGGTCGCGGTAGGCGTTGTTGACCTCATAGCGGTGACGGTGCCGCTCGGAGGCCTCCGGCGCACCGTACAGCTCACGAGCGAGCGATCCTTCGGCGAGGGCCGCCTGGTACAGACCGAGGCGCATCGTGCCGCCGAGGTCGCCGCCGTCGAGGATGTCGATCTGCTCGGCCATCGTGGCGATGACGGGCTCGGCGGTCTCCGGGTCGAACTCGCTCGACGAGGCGCCGACGATACCGGCCACATCGCGCGCGTACTCGATGACCATGCACTGCAGGCCGAGGCACAGGCCGAGCGTCGGGATGCCCTGCTCACGTGCGAACTTGAGCGCGCCGAGCTTGCCCTCGATGCCGCGGATGCCGAAGCCGCCGGGCACGCAGATGCCGTCGAGCTCGGCCAGCTGCTCCTGAGCGCCTTCCGGCGTCTCGCAGAGGTCCGAGGGGATCCAGCGGATGTTGACCTTGGTCTCCTGCGCGAAACCGCCGGCCTTGAGGGCCTCGGTCACGGAGAGGTACGCGTCGGGCAGGTCGATGTACTTGCCGACCAGGCCGATCGTGACCTCGTGCTTGGGGTTGTGCACGGCGTGCAGCACCTTGCTCCAGCGCGTCCAATCGACCTCTTCCGCGGCCTTCTGGTCGAGGCCGAGGCGGCGCACGATGTACGAGTCGAGCCCCTGGTCGTTGAGCGTCGACGGGATGTCGTAGATGCTCGGCAGGTCGACCGTGTTGATGACGCCTTCGACGTCGACGTCGCACATGAGGGCGATCTTGTTGCGGTTGCTCGCGCTCACGGGGCGGTCGCTGCGGAGCACGAGCGCGTCGGGCTGGATACCCACCTGACGGAGCGCCGCGACGGAGTGCTGCGTGGGCTTGGTCTTCTGCTCCCCCGACGCCCCCATGAACGGGACGAGCGAGACGTGCACGAAGAACACGCTGTCGCGGCCGAGCTCGTGGCGCAGCTGGCGGGCGGATTCGAGGAAGGGCTGCGACTCGATGTCGCCGACCGTGCCGCCGACCTCGGTGATGATCACGTCGGGGCGCGGGTCTTCCGAAGCCTGCAGGCGCATGCGGCGCTTGATCTCGTCGGTGATGTGCGGGATGACCTGCACCGTGTCGCCCAGGTACTCGCCGCGGCGCTCGCGCGCGATCACCTGCGAGTAGATCTGGCCGGTGGTGACGTTCGCGGCCTCGGACAGGTTGATGTCGAGGAACCGCTCGTAGTGGCCGATGTCGAGGTCGGTCTCGGCGCCGTCGTCCGTGACGAAGACCTCACCGTGCTGGAACGGGTTCATCGTGCCGGGATCGACGTTCAGATAAGGGTCGAGCTTCTGCATCACGACGCGCAGACCGCGGGCCGTGAGGAGGTTGCCGAGGCTGGCCGCCGTCAGTCCCTTACCCAAAGACGAAACGACACCACCAGTCACGAAGATGTGCTTGGTCGTGTCGTTCTTGGGTGCCGCGGAAGAAGAGTTCATCACGGGCTTCGATCCTATCAGGCGGTGGGGACGCGGAGGCTGAGAAGTTCACGCGCATGGGTCAGCGCGGCGTCGGAATCGGTGAGTCCGGACAGCAGACGGGCCATCTCGGCCTCTCGGTCTTCGCCCTCGAGACGCCGCACGCTCGAGGCCGTGACCGCGCCATCATTGGCCTTCACGACCGACAGGTGATTGTTCGCGAACGCCGCCACCTGCGCGAGGTGCGTCACCGCGATGACTTGCGATTTCTCTGCGAGCCGGGCGAGTCGCCGCCCCACTTCGATGGCGGCCGCACCTCCGATACCGGCGTCGACCTCGTCGAAGACGAACGTCGGGACCGGGTCGGTCGCCGCGATGACGACCTCGATCGCGAGCATCACGCGAGACAACTCGCCGCCCGAGGCCCCCTTGGAGACGGAGCGCGGCTCGGCCCCCGGATGCGGGGCGAGGAGGATGGCGACGTCGTCCCGACCGCGGGTGCTCTCGGCCCCCTCCGAGACGGCGACCTCGAGGCGCGCATCCGGCATCGCGAGGGCGTGCAGCTCGTCGGTCACGGCGTCGCCGAGGCGGACGGCGGCGTCCGTGCGCACAGCGGTCAGCGCGGCGGCGTGCGCATCGAGTTCGGCGCGCGCCGCGTCACGCTCGGCGATGAGACGTTCGATGCGATCACCGTCGTCGTCGAGCTCGGCCAGGCGGGCGGACCCCGTCTGCCACAGCGCGAGAGCTTCGTCGAGGGAACCGTGTGCACGGATCAAGGTCCCGAGCGCCGCGCGGCGCTCTTCGACGGCGGCGAGCTCGTGGGGGCCCGTCTCGTCGAGGTCGGCCAGATAGGCGGAGAGCAGACCGGCGGTGTCGGCGATCCGGTATCCGATGTCGGCGATGCTTTCGCCGATCTCGGTGAGTTTCGCATCGGCGGTGCGCTCGAGCAGGCGACGCGCCTCGGCGACGAGGGCCGATGCGTCGGGTTCGCCGTCTTCGCTCGAGAGCGCGCCATGCGCGAGAGAGGCCGCGAGGCGCAGCTCTTCGGCGTTCGCGAGTCGCTCCGCGCGTTCGGCGAGCTCCTGATCCTCCCCCGGCTCCGGCGCGGTCGCCTCGATCAGGGCGAGGGCTTCGCGCAGCCGAGCTGCTTCCTCCGCACGACGGTCGCGGTTCCCGGTGATCTCGGAGATCTCGGCGTCGAGTGTTCGCCAGCGGGCGAAGGAGCCGGCGTACGTCTCGAGCGCCTTCGCGATCGGCGCACCGCCGAAGCGGTCGAGCGCGTCGCGCTGCGCAGCCGCGGAGCGCAGACGCAGCTGCTCGGACTGTCCGTGGACCACGACGAGTTCTTCGGCCAGAGCCGAGAGCACGCCTGCCGGTGCTGCGCGGCCACCGACGCTCGCGCGGCTACGGCCCTCGGCGCTCAGCGTGCGCGAGACGTACAGCTCGGCCTTGCCGGCCCCTGCCGGCTCCAACTCTCCCCCGGCGTCCGCCACGATCTCGGCGACATCGCCCTTCTCGGGGACGATCCACACCCCGGCGACCGAGGCCTGCGCAGCGCCGGCGCGCACCGCGCCGGAATCGGCGCGCTGACCCAGCAGCAGCCCGAGTCCCGTGACCACCATCGTCTTGCCGGCACCGGTCTCGCCGGTGATCGCCGTGAATCCCGGACCGAGGGGCAGCACGGCGTCGGCGATCACGCCGAGGCCCTGCATCCGCATCTCCTCGATCATGACGGCGCCCCCGGGGTCTGACCGCGCCATCCTTCGACGGGCAGCTGGAACTTGCGCACGAGCCGGTCGGTGAACGCCGTGGGGTGCAGCCGTGCGAGGCGCACCGGACGTGAGGACCGCCGGACGACGACGCGCGCGCCGGGAGGCAGGTCGTGCGAGCGTCGCCCGTCGCACCACAGGATGCCGGAGCCGTCGGTGCGCTCGAGCATCTCGATGGCGACCGCGGCATCAGGGCTCACGACCAGGGGTTTGGCAAAGAGCGCGTGCGCCGACAGCGGCACCACGGCGATCGCCTCGACGCTGGGCCAGATGACCGGTCCCCCAGCGGAGAAGTTGTAGGCGGTCGAGCCGGTGGGAGTGGAGATGACCATGCCGTCGCAGCCGAAGCTCGACAGCGGGCGACCGTCGATCTCGAGGACGACTTCGATCATCCGCTCCCGGCTCGCCTTCTCGACCGTGGCCTCGTTGAGGGCCCAGGTCTCGTACACGACCGCCCCTGCGGCATCCTTCACCCGCACGGAAAGCGCGAGCCGTTCCTCGACCTCGTAGTCACGATCGATCACGCGGCGGACGGCCTTGTCCATGTCGTCGCGGTCGATCTCGGCGAGGAAGCCGACGTGGCCCATGTTGATGCCCAGCACAGGTGCGCCGCTGTCACGGACGAGCTCGGCCGCACGAAGGATGGTCCCGTCCCCACCCAGCACGATCGCCAGTTCGAGGTCGGCCGGATCGACGGATACGCCGAGCACCTCGGTGTCGGCGAAGAACTCGTCCACGGCCACGAGGGCCTCATGGTCGTCGGCGGCCAGCACCGGCCGGGCTCCGGCCTCGCGAAGCGCCCCGATCACCCGACGGGCCGCGTCGACCGTGTCCACTCGGCCGGCGTGGGCGACGACCAGGATGCTGCGCTCGTTCATCGTCCTCCTGCCAGTCGGTTGATGGTGTCCAACCATTCTGTCGGATTGCTGCCCCGACCCGGCGCGAGGTGCACCAGATACTCGGCATTCCCGTGCGTTCCGAGGATCGGGGAGGGCAGGATGCCGAGCATCCCGAACCCGAGATCCCAGGCGGTCCACACCGTGCGGGCGACGGCGTCCGCACGCGTGGCGGGGTCGGTCACCAGACCGCCGCGCACCGCGGTTCGCCCGACCTCGAACTGCGGCTTCACGAGCAGCAGGACGTCGGATCCCGGCTCGGCGATGACCGCCACTGCGGGCAGAACGAGCTCTAGCGAGATGAACGACAGGTCCCCGACGATGAGGTCGGGCACGCCACTCTCGCCGGTCGCCTCCGCGAGGTTCTCACGCGTCATGTGCCGCACGTTGTAGCCCTCGACGGCGACGACGCCGGGGTCGGCCGCGATCGACGCTGCGAGCTGTCCGTGCCCGACGTCGACCGCCAGGACCCTTCGTGCGCCGCGCTCGCGGAGCACCTGCGTGAAGCCTCCCGTGGAGGCCCCCATGTCCAGTGCGAGCCGCCCCTCGACGGGGATCGCGAATCCGTCGAGCCCGGCGATGAGCTTGTGGGCCGCGCGGCCGACATAGTGGTCGGCACCCGCGATCGTGATCTGCGCCTCATCGTCGACGGCGGTCGAAGCCTTCACCGCCTGGCGGCCATCGATGCTCACGAGCCCTTCGGCGATGAGCGTGGCGGCGTGGCTGCGCGAACGGGCGAGTCCTCGGGCGGCGAGGGCAGCATCGAGTCGCGTCATCGGGATCCCGGAGTCTCCCGTTGGTCGAGCTTCGCGCCGCTCTCGAGGCGTCGGGAGAGCTCGTCGTGCAGGCTCGCGTACGCATCCGCTCGCGCCGGAAGGGGCTGCCCCTCGATCAGACGCAGACGGCTCCACAGGCCGTCGGTCGGCGCACTCGTCGTCTCTTCGCTCACGGTTCCACTGTACGCGGCGCCTCCGACGGCGGCCGGAGCGACGCGAGCTGCCTCAGGGGCGATGGAAGGGGTCGTCGTAGAGACGCTCGGGAACGCGCAGCACGAACACGGGTGTCCCCGATGCCCAGATCGCGGCCGCGCCGGCGCGCAGCAGGTCGATCTGAGATCCGGACTCCGTCACGATCTCGACGTCCGCCCCCACGACCCGCACGGCTGCGCCGTTCACGTCGAACACGCCATCGCGTTCCGTGACCTCCGGGTACGGCACATGCAGCTCGCGCAGGTCGCCGAGGATGTACGTCGGGCGCGATCCCTCGGGCGCCGCCAGCACATGCTTGGGTCGGTCGATTCCGGTGAGGACGAGCACTGAGTCGATCCCGACCCGGCTCGCACCCATGATGTCCGTGTCGAGCCGGTCGCCGATGAACAGCGCCTTCTGTGCGCCGAACCGGGCGAGCGCCTCTTCGAAGATGGGGGCCTCCGGCTTGCCGGCGACGGTAGCCAGCCGACCGATGGCCGTGTGCACCGCGGACACGAGAGTGCCGTTACCCGGTGCGACACCGCGCTCACGCGGGATCGTCCAATCCGTGTTCGTGGCGATCCATGGGATCCCACCCTCGTCTTCGGGAAGTTTGAGGGCGAATGCGGCTTCGGCGAGATCGGTCCACGCCACCTCCGGGGCGAACCCCTGGACGACGGCGCTCGGCGAATCCTCGGCGCTGCGCGTGACCGTGTAGCCGGCCTTCTGCACCTCGTCGACGAGGCCGTCGCCGCCGACGACGAGGATCGTCGCCGGCGCGGGCACCATCTTCGCCATCAGCCGCATCGCCGCCTGCGGGCTCGTGACCACATCGGCCGCATCGACGCGGAGCCCCAGGCTGCTGAGGTGCTCCGCGACGGATGCGTCAGTGCGGGCCGCGTTGTTGGTGATGTAACCGAGTCGCGCCGACTTCGCGGCCTCATTGAGACTGTCGACCGCATGCGGCAATGCGCCGGGGCCTGCGTACACCACGCCGTCGAGATCAGCGAGGATCGTGTCGACCCCGTCGACGGGGGTGCGCAGAGCGCGCTTGCGTGAGAACAGCGCCACTACGCCTCCGGGTCCGCGTCGTCGGTCTCGTCCTCACCCAGGAGCTCGCGGACCTCGTCCTCGACCGTGGGCTCTTCGGCGTCGGTCTCGTCAGCCATGGCGTCGGAGTCCGCAGCAGGCTCTTCAGACACTTCCTCGTCCGCTTCGTCATCCGTCTCGTCGGAATCCGCAGCGGCCTCGACGACGTCAGCCTCGTCTGCTTCATCGGCCGGTTCGGCGACCTCGTCGTCGAGGAACTCGCCCTCAATCATGCTGTCCTCGATGAAGATCTCCTCGTCACCGGCCTCGTCGATCCCGAGTGCCTCGGCAGCGACCTCGGCACGGTGTGCCCAGAAAGCGGCCTCATCGGTGCGTCCGAGGTCTTCGAGAACAGCGGCACGAGCGGCGAACAGAGCAGGGCTCCATTCGAAAGCCCGATCCGGGTCGAGCTCGGGGATCTCGAGCTCGCCGAGCGCAAGCTCCAGATCGCCCTGATCCAGACGAGCACCCGACATCGCGATCGCCAGTGCGACACGCACGGGAGTCTCGAGCGCAGACCGGTCGACAGCGCGGCCGGTCTCGAGCGCGCGATCGGAACGTCCGATGCCACGCTCGCTGTCGACCATCAGCGCGATCTGATCGTCCTTGCCCGAGATGCGTCGGTAGGTGCGGAGTTCGCGGAGAGCAAGGGCGAAGTCACCCGTCGCGTAAGCGGTGATGCCGAGAGTCTCGCGGACGATCGCGATACGGCCGGCGCGTCGAGACGCCGCCAGCGCGTGCTCGTGCGCAAGCGCGGGGTCCTCGTCGATGAGCTTCGACGCCATCGCCAGGTGACGCGCGACGTGCTCGGCGTTCTCCTTGCTCAGGGTCTTGAGCTCGTTGCGAGCGCCCCCGTTGAGGTCGCGCGCAGTGATCTCGTCGGGAATCTGCGGCTCATCGAACCGCGGACGCTCATTCGCCGCCTGAGCCGGACGCTCCCGACCGGCGCCTCCGCGCTGCGGGAACGAGCGGGACTTGTCGCGATCACCACCGTCACGGCGCGGCGCCGAATCGCGGTTGTATCCGCCGCCCTCACGGCGCGGAGCTGCACCGTCACGGTTATAGCCACCGCCTTCGCGGCGCGGGGCTCCACCATCACGGTTGTACCCACCACCCTCACGACGCTGGGCTCTACCATCACGGCTGTACCCACCCTCACGACGGGGAGCTGCACCATCACGGTTGTACCCACCCTCACGACGGGGAGCTGCACCATCACGG
>NZ_JARE01000064.1:0-66996 GCF_000708325.1 Microbacterium sp. Cr-K20
CAGCGGGGGCGGCTCTGCCGGGCGGCTCCAGACCCTGGCTCGGTGCACACGCACGAGCCCGTCGTGGTCGACCTCTTCGCCGCCCATCAGGCGGCGGATCACGTCGACGCTCTCCCGCAGCCGTTCGTTGCGGACGGGTTTCGGGGGCCACCCCTCCCCCGTCACGTGCTCGTTGACTGCTTCGCCGCTCCCCATCGCCGCCCAGAAGCGCCCCGGGAACATCTCCTCCAGCGTCGCGAATGCCTGAGCGATCATCACCGGGTGATACCGCTGCCCCGGCGCATTGACCATGCCGATCGAGAAGCGGGTGCGCGCGAGCGCGGCGGCGATCCAGCTCAGCGCGAAGCCCGACTCGCCTTGACCCGGGGTCCAGGGCGCGAGGTGGTCGGAGCACATGGCCCCGTCGAACCCCGCCTGCTCCGCTGCGACCACGGCATCCAGGAGCGCGCTCGGCGGGAGCTGCTCGTGCGAAGCGTGGAATCCGATGAACACCATTCGCCGAGTCTTCCAACGAACGAGGTGACCCCGGTAGAGGTGGACACCCCGCGACCGGCCTGCGAGAATGTCCGCTACTTCGTCGCGTTCAGGTCATGGACGAATCGTGCGACAGTCCGGCGGTTGCTCGCTTCGCCCACGCATGGACCTCACAGAGTTCGAGAGCACGGTGGCTTGATGACGCTAGGCAACTACCCGGTCAGGGCCTCGATCGGGGTGACCGATATCGAACGGTCGGCGGCGTTCTACGAGCAAGTGCTGGGCCTCGTCCCCGCGAGCATCGGCCCGAGTGCCGGAATCCAAGGAGGCGCTCGGTTCTACGCCTGCGGGCAGGGGACCGGGCTCAACGTTTTCGAGACGCCCACTGCGGGTTCGACGCGCTCGACAGTGGCCACCTGGTACGTCGACGACATCGATGCGGTCCTCGCCGGCTTGAAGGCGGCGGGGGCGCAACCCGTCCGCTACGAGGGATTCGGGCAAGACGATCGTGGGATCGGACCGCGCGCGGGTGGTGGCCGCATCGCCTGGGTGGAAGACCCCGACGGAAACACCCTCGCCATCGAGACCGACGATTGACCCCGTGAGCGACCACGGGCATCGTGAGGCACTCCCCGCTCAGGAGCGGGCAGAGCTGGAGCGCCGTCTGGCCGACATCCAGGTCGAACTCGAGGTGATCGCGCGCGATCGACTGCGCGGGACACTCGCCACGTTCCCCCCGGACGATGGCGAGGAAGAACTCGAGGCCGAAGCCGACGCCATCCGCGTCCGACTGGGGACTTCTCCCGCGATGGGACGCCCGCCGCGGGAGAGCTGGCTGGGCTGGGCCGCGCTGGTCGTGGCGATTGCCGCCATCATCGTCGTGGTGGCACTGCTCACCCGCTGAGACCTGCGGAGGTCAGGCGAGGTGATCGGCCAGCGCGCCGAGGAGACCGCGGGTGCCGTCCTCACGCCCCTGCCCGTCCGCCCAGAACTGGTCGAAGAAGACGCCGTGCTCCGTGTGCGTGAAGCGGGTACCGTCATCGATCGGTTCGAACTCCAAAGACGCGACCGACGTCGACATGTGGGCCCCGTCGAGCCACATGTCGTACGTCGTGACGATGCGGACGTGTTCGACGATGTCGGTGTACATCGCCTCGTACCGTGAGACCGGACCGCCGTGGAACTTGCCCTCGTCGATGTCGCGGCCGCCGACGCGGAAGTCGAACACCCACTCCCGAGTGCGGATGCGGTCGGCGTCGCCCCACCAGCTCCGCTTGCTGTCCTCGTCGGCGAACGCCGCCCAGACGCGCTCGATGGGCGCCGCATAGTCGCGGGTCAGGGTGAATCCGGAGCGCGCGAGTCGGCGTTCGATCGTCATCCCCGCCTCCTATCGGGCCAGAGTGACGTGGATCGCGCCGCTCTCGGCGACTTCTGTCGTCACCTCGTGGGTGAGCTCGAAGCCGACCAGGTCGTCCCACAGTCGATGCCCTCGACCGAGGAAGATCGGGGCGACCATGAGGTGCAGGTCGTCGATCAGCCCTGCGCGCAGGAAGTCTCGCGCCGTTCGATACCCTCCGCCGACGCGCACGTCGAGGTCGCCGGCGGCCTCCTTCGCCTCGGCGAGCACCTCGTCGATCGGAGCGTTGCGGAAGTGGAAGGTGGTTCCGCCGTTCATCGGAAGCGGCGCCCGAGGTGCCGTGTGAGTGAGGACGTAGACCGGGGTGCCGAACGGGGGCGTGTCGCCCCACCAGCCCTTCCAGTCCGGGTCGTCGGGGAAGGAATGCAGTCCGAACATGCCGCCCCCCATGATCTCGGAGCCGATTCCGTCGAAGAACGCGGCCGCATGACGGTCATCGACGCCGGTCGTGCCCGCGCCACTCGTGTCCCCGAAGACGTTCTCGCGAAACGTGCGGGTGGCGGCATAGGCGGCGGTGAGGCGCGCCCAGTCCTCGCCCATCGGATTCTCGGGGGTCGCATCCGACGGCGTGTAGCCGTCCAGCGAGGCGAACAGGTCCATGCGGACACGTGTCATGTCAGTTCTCCTTCGGGGTCGTGAGAGCGAGATGGATGCCGAGTCGGTCGGCGTGGTGCTCCGCGGGGGTGCGCTGCTCGCCGAGCCACAGGTGCAGCACATCGAGGGCGCCGGGTCGCAGGCTCACGGTGCGCACCCGCCCGAGCTTCTCCGACGTGACGACTCCGGCACCCTCGAGCACGCTCAGGTGCTGCAGGAACGACGGCAACGCCATGTCGAACGGCGCCGCGAGATCCGAGACGACAGCGGGAGACTTCGCCAGCCGTTCCACGATGGCGCGACGCGTCGGATCCGCGAGAGCGCGGAACACGGCATCGATCTCGTCGTGATACTTAGGCATGCACCTAAGTATGCAGGGGGATCGATGGCCCGTCAACAGACGCCGCGGCTACGCTGAGATGTATGGCAGACGATGTTCGCAACGTGCTCGAAGCCCTCTCCACGATCGACGAGCACTGGCAGCCGCATCGGCTCACCAGCATCAACGACTACGACGTCAAGGTGGTCAAGCTGCAGGGCGAGTTCGTCTGGCACACCCACCCCGACACCGATGAGCTGTTCATGGTCGTGAGCGGTCAGCTGACGATCCAGCTCCGCGACCGCGATGTCGTTCTGAACCCGAACGACGTTTTCGTCGTGCCGCGCGGAGTCGAGCACTGCCCGAAGGCGACCGACGAGGTGCACGCGATCCTGTTCGAGCCGAAGGGCACGGTGAACACCGGAGACGCCGGCGGCGACATGACCTCAGACCTGCACGAATTCGACTGAGGTCTGTCCGTCTCTCAGACCCTCGGCCACTCGCTGGTCAGGTAGGCCTCGACGGCGCGGTGCCGGAAGCTGTAGGGCTTGCCCCTGTCGATGACGCCGCGCACGGTGTCCAGGCGTTGGGCTGTGGGGCCCACCTCGGTCACTTTCGAGAACCCCATCGCCTCGGCGATGCGGGTGGCTGTGCGCTCCGGGGCAGGCAGCTCTGACATCACCTGGACGAACTGCCGCTCTCGGGCAGGGAGTCGTTCGAGGATCCGTTCCACGTGCGCGGTCGCTTCCCGTTGCGCGCCCTGCCAGCCGCGGCGGACCTGGTCTGCGGTGATCGTCGGAGTGGAATCTGCGTACCAGGACTGCTCACCGGCAAGCTGGAACAGGAACGGCTCTCCGCGGCAGACGTCGACGATGAGCGCTGCCGCGTCGGGGTCCATCCGCACGCGAGTTGATCCGCCGGTGCCGTCGGGGACTGCCCACCCCTCGAGGACGAACTCCTGAAGCGCTTGGGCAAGATCCTCGTCGTCGATGGCCGACAGAGTGGTGGTCTTGAAACGGCGGGCAAAGGTCGCCCCCATGCGGGCACCAGCCATGTCTTCGAAATCCGGGAGGCCGGTGAGGTAGACGGCGATCGGCAACGAGCGGCTGACGCGTGCGCCACCGGGCACGGCGACCTCGACCTGGTGCGTGAGGGCGTCTCCGAGTGCGATGAGCAGCTGGGACAGCGCCTTTTCATCGGTGATGTTCTGCACCTCGTCGATGTGGATCAGCGCCATGGCACGGCCGTTGGCGATCGCGGCGAGACCGACTTCGATCAGCAGCTCGGTGAGAGCCGTGAAGGGCTCGGGCCCGTCGACACCGCGAAGCGTGAGGGAGATGCCGGAGACGGCGACGGCCTGCACGCGTGCGATGGCATCGCCGATGCGCTTCTCACGCGACGAGGAGAGTCCCGCGTCGGTCGCGAGCTTCAGCACGGCTCCGGCGACGAGCTTCAGAGGGTCAGCTCCGGTGGGGATGCGCAGCTGCGGGGTGACCCAGTCGCCGGCACGCGATGCTTCCTGAGCGATGCGTCGCACCAGCGTCGATTTCCCGAGCCCCGGCTCCCCGAGGATCGTTCTGCCGCGCTCCGGTAGACCCGCGAGGCGGCGAGGACGCACAACATCGCGCCAGTCACTCAACTGCGCGGTGCGTCCTGCCCACACCTCGGGGATGGTGTCAGAGCCAGGGCTGAAGGGGTTGTCGAGGGCATCACGCATGTTGATAACATTATCAACACACTGCAACCTTGATAAGGTTATCAGCCCAACTGGTCGCTCAGACCACGAGTGCCAGCACCGCGAGCACGATTGCTGCGACGGAGGAGAGGGAGCGCACGCTGAGGTCGCTCCGGCTCAGCTGTCCTGCTCTTCGGCGATGACGGTTCCCGACTCGTCGGTGACGGTGAAGCCTCCGTGCGTGCCTTCGAGAACGCGGTTGATCGTGGTGCCGTCGTGCGGGAAGGTGGAGCACGCCTTGCCCGAGAAGTCGAAAGTCGCCTCGCCCTCACCGTGATAGACGGCGTTGACGTCGTAGCAGGTCTCCACGAACGTGCGCCCCTCGACATCGAGGACGCTCGTCGACGACGGGGAGAGCGCGATCTGCGAGACTCGCGCGGCGTCGTCCCGTACGAGGGGCGTCGTGAACGGGGTCACCGTCAGCCCGCCGGTCGAGCCGTTGTCGTTCCACTCGGACAGATAGCCCGCACGCCAGTCCTCGCCGATGAGGTCGGTGCTCTCGATCCATGCGGAGTAGTCGTCGGCCGACAGCTCGATCGCCGGTCCGTCCAGGAAGTCGCCGACGACCCACTCCGCGCTCATGCGCTGCGACATCTCGATGGCCTCCGCGTCCAGAGCGGGTGCCTCGTCGCTCCATGTGATGCCCGTCTCGGATGCCCAGGTGCCTGCGCGGACATCCTCGAGGGGCGTGAATTCCACCTGAGCGAGATCGACCTCGAGATGGCAGTAGCCGCCCCGCTCGTCTGTGACGACCTCGGATGCTGCGGCAGCGCCGAGAGCGGACTCTTCCACATCGCAGCCGGCCCCGGCGGGATCCGTCGTCGGCTTCTCTTGCACATCAGCGGAAGGCGCGCACGCTGCGGCGAGGAAGGTGATGGCGGCGAGGGACACGCTCACAACGGCGGCGCGGCGAAGAGTCGTCATGCCCCGAAGCCTATTGGAGCGCGACACCGGGACTCCGCATCCTCGCGCTCAGACCACGAGAGCCAGCACCGCGAACACGATCGCGACGACCGACGAGAGCGAGCGCACGCCGTTCAGCACGTTCCAGCGCCGTTCGAACGCCGCGCGCGCAGCCGTCGATGACGACGTGGAGCCATCCAGGGCATTGTTCAACGGGACGTTGCCGGCGCCCGTGACGACGATCACCCCGACGAAGAAGACGACGCCCGCCGCGACCAGCATCCATCCGCGCGGGTCATCCAGATCGAGGAGCCCCGCCCACACGAGAGGGATCGGCGGCAGGAAGATCGGCAGCAGGAACAGCGGGTTCACGACAGCGCGGTTGATCGACCTCATCGACGAGACGAAGGTCTCATCGTCGGTACGCCCCAGCCCCGGCATCACCCCCGTCGAGAACGACCAGAACGTTCCGCCTCCGAGCGCGAGAAGGACGAGACCGAGGGCGGCGAGGATGTCGGAGAGGTCCACGTCCTGCAATCTACACACCGCGCGGCAGCGTGTGACCCGCGGCCGCACGATGAGCGCGCACCCGGCCGCGTGACGCGCATGCCGGGGCCGGGCACCAGCGCCGACGGCCGGACGGATTCAAGAGCGCCTTCAGCTCCCGCGTGAGCCGGTGTGCCCTGTCAGTTCTTGGGGAGGGCGAGGGCGGCGATGAGCGCGTTCGTGAGCACCGCGCTCATCGTGCGGGCCACGGCCTCAGCCGCGGCTGCGGCACCCCAGTCGCCGCGCTCGATCGCCTTGGCGCGCGTGAAGACGTCGCCGCTCCACGGGATCTCCCTGTGGAACTGCGGCAGGGTTCCGCTCGCGGACAGGAGGGCGATGCTCGCGGCGGTGCGGATGTCGGGTGTCTCGCCGTCGGTCAGCACGGAGCGCACCCGCTCGATCAACACGGCACGTCGGTCGCTTCCCAGGGCGAGCTTCGTCGTCGGGAAGATTCCGAGCGATCTGCCGTGTTCCCTGGTGAGATCGCCGCGCTCCACGAGGCGGTCGAGCACCGGTGCACGGAGGTTCGGACCGATCGCCGCGAGCACCGTCTGCGCATCGCGCGGCTTCCGTTCGATGTACTCGAGCCCGGGCACGAGCAGCTCGTCGGGCGCGGCGTGAGCGTCGAGCGCGTGGATGCGGCTCGTGAGCGCTCCCTCGTTGCGCACCTCGATCCGCTCCTGCAGCGCCAGGTCGCCCAGAGCAGCGCCGCCGAGGACGTAGAAGAGGATGTTCTCCCCCGCGATGGACCCCGAATCAGGCTGGAAGAGCAGAAGCAGCACGTCTTCGACGAGCAGGGGCTCGCCGAGGTGCGGGTCGGGCGAATCGTTCGTGGAGCGGGCGTCGGGCTGGTCCGTCATCATCTCTCTCCTTCTTCGGGTGCGGCATCGGCGAGTGCAGCGTCGGCTGATGCAGCGTCGTCGCTCGGTGCGGCGCTCGACCCGAACGCCTGCTCCCTGGCGAGCGCGGATGCTCGGCCGAGCACGTCGAGCTGCGCCTCGTTGTACAGCCCACCGACGGTCTCCAGGAAAGCCTGCGCCGTGACGCGCGGGCCCTTCGACAGATGCTCGGTCGGCTCGCTGAGCCACGGGTAGTCGGTGAGGTGCTGCGCGATCACCGGCGCGAACATCTCCGCCACGCGCTGACGCGTCTGGTCATCCGCCTCCACCGTGAGCGCTTCGAACTCTGCACTGCCGTCGTCGGATTCCGTCTCGACCATCGTGCGCAGATCCGCCATCGCCTCCGTGTCGTACAGCTGCTCGTAGACGAGCATGAGCGACCGCTCGGTGGTCGACAGTCTCCCCGCGACGTCCTCGAACCCGGCAGGCAGGTCGGTCGTCGATGCTCCGTCGACGATGGCGCGGATCTCGGCCCGTGCCCGCTGCAGCCGCTCGATGCTCGCGGCGAGGTCGGCATCGATCGCGAGCAGCGCCTCTTTCGTGGTGTCCCCCGCAGAGCCGACGGACTCGATCTGTGCCAACGGGACGCCGAGGTCGCGAAGCCGCCGGATCTGCAGCAGCCGGACGAGATGCCGAGCGCGGTACTGCTTGTAGCCGTTCGACATCCGCTCCGGCTCCTCGAGCAGGCCGGAGCGGTGGTAGTGACGCACCGTGTTCACGGTCGTCCCCGCGAGCTCGGCGAGTTCACTCGTACTCCAGGGCATCCGTCCATCCTTCTGTCGGCACTCAGGGCCGGGGTCTCGGTCGTGGCGCTCAGCACCATTCAAGACCCTGTTCTCGGAACAGGGTCAAGACCCGACGTCGATCTGCCGAGGTCGCTTGACCCTGTGCTGTGAACAGGGTCTGTACTGCTTCTCGTGCCCCGCGCCGGCTTCCGGCCGCGCCTGAAGAGAAAGAGACACCGCCATGGTGGACAACCCGTACGAGTGGCTGCAGAGTGCCATCGACCAGCTGCCGGAGTTCCTGCAGCCGCTTCTCGTCATGCTGGCGGGTGCGATCCCCTACATCGAGGGTGAAGGCGCCGCCGGCCTCGGCATCCTCGCAGGGATCAACCCGATCGTCGCCGCGGTCGCAGGGGCGGCGGGGAACATCCTGTGCGTCATCGGAGTGGTCTTCCTCGGCGCACGCATGAGAGAGGGCGTCGTGTCACGGAAAGCAGCCCGCACCGAGGCGATGCGCCTCGAGCCCTCCCTCGTCGGCGGATCTGGCACGGCGCCGGCTCCCGGCGGAACGTCGCCGAGCGACGCGGATCCGGAGAAGCCGTCACGGAAGACGAAGGGACGGGCCAAGCTCGGTCGCTGGCTGGTGCGCTTCGGCGTTCCCGGCGCGAGCATCCTGGCTCCGCTCGCCCTGCCCACGATGCTGACGGCGGCGTTCTTCGTCGCGTCCGGGGTGAGCAAGCGATGGGTGATCCTGTGGCAGGTCGTCGCGATCGTCCTATGGACGAGCCTCATCGCCGCCGCGGCAACCGGCGCACTCGCCCTCCTCGGCTGGTGATCACTCCGACAGCGAGTGGCCGAGCACGGAGAACGTCGCGACCTGGGCCGCGGTGGCGCTCGCCCCTCGTCTGCTCACCAGCAGACCCACGACCGACTCGGTGACGAGCATCAGCGCGGCGCGCGAGGTGTAGAGGAGCTCGTCGCGGAACGAGTCGTTGATCGGGGCGACGACCAGAGCCACATCGGCCATCTCGGCGACCGGTGAGCGCGGGAACGACGTGATCGCGAGCACCCGGGCGCCGCTCGCCCGGGCGGCCGTCATCACGTCGATCGATGCGCGATTCACCCCCGACCCGGACACGACCAGGCAGGCCGAGCCGGCGCCGAGCTGCGACGCGGTGATCTGCTGGCCGAGGGTGTCCGCCACGTACTCGGCGGGTCGACCGGCCGAGGTCAGGCGCATCGAGAGATCGGCGCCGACCGGCGCGGAGAGACCGTTGGCCGCGACGAGCAGCCGCGTCGCACCGTCGAGCTCGCCGACGAAGGCCGCCAGGGTCTCCTCGGTGACCGCGGAGACGGTGTGCGCCAGGCGGAACGCGAAGCGGTCGACCGCACCACGAAGCGCCCCGAGCATCGTGGCATCGGCCGCGGCATCCTGCGATGGCGCCGAACTCGCCCGCTCGCGCGCGAGCGCCACCCGCAGCTGCGGGTAACCGTCGTAGCCGAGGGTCTGGGCGGTGCGCACCACGGTCGTGCGACCGACCTCGACGGCATCCGCGATCTCCTGCGCCGTACGCTCGATCGAGAGGTCGACGTCGGCGGCGATCGCCTCGGCCACACGACGCTCGCTCGGCTGCATCGACGGAGCCAGCATCGCGATGCGCGCCGTCGGCGGCGTCTCAGCGGGTCCCTGCCACATCGGCGCGCTCCTTCTTCGGTTCCACGATCGCCTTGACCCGCGGGCCGCGCATGATCCGGCGGCGGATCGCACCGGAGACCGCATCCATCAGCATCGTCGCGATGACGACCACGATCAGCAGCATCCCGACCGTATCCCACTCGCGGAAGTTCGTGTAGTTCGCGAGCATGCTGCCGATCCCACCCGCACCGACGAGTCCGAGTACCGCCGAGGTGCGGATGTTGATCTCGAAACGGTAGAGCGCGAACGACAGCAGCGTCGGGGCCGCCGCGGGCCAGAGCGCCCACCGCGTCACCTGCGCCGTGTTGCCCCCTGCAGCCTTGACGGCCTCGGATGCGCCCTCCTGAACCGATTCGACCGTCTCGTAGACCCACTTGGCCTGCGTGCCGATTCCGGCGATCGCCAGCGCCAGCGCACCCGTGAAAGGGGTGAGGCCGGTGACGGTGAGCAACAGCAGCGCGATGATGACTTCGGGCACGGCGCGGATCACGGCGAACAGCCCGCGGAGCGGCAGCCGCACCCAGACCGGTCCGACGTTGTTCGCGGCGAGCATGCCGAGCGGGATCGACACGATCACGCAGCCGATCGCGCCGATCCAGGCCATCGAGATCGACCGCCACGTCTCGAACAGCGCCTGCGGCAGCTTCTCCCAATTGGGGTCGGCGAACATGAGCGTCAGGTAGTGCGCGATCTGTCCGGGCAGCGATCCGAGGTCGTTCCACGGGATCGGCAGTCCCGCTGCCGCGGCCAGGACCACGACACCGACGATGACGGCGACGACGGTCGGGACGAGACGGGACGGATGCCGGGGCAGCTCGAGCCCGATGCCCCGTGCGGTGGTCGAGAGCGTCATACCAATCGCCTCCGCAGGAAGTTCGAGAACACTTCGATCAGCACCACGACGACGAGGATCTCGAGCACGATCACCGCGACGTCGTCGTAGGCGTAGAACGCCCGCCGCTCGTCGAGGAGTCGGCCGATGCCGCCCGCGCCGACGATGCCGAGGATCGCCGAGATGCGCACGTTGAGCTCGAGCGTGTACAGCCACTGGTTCGCGAAGAGCGGCCAGGTCTGCGGCAGCACGACGCTGCGGTTGATCTGCGTCTGGCCGCCGCCGGTGGCGCGACCGGCCTCGATGACCGGCAGATCGGTGGAGTCGATCGCCTCCGACACGAGCTTGACGATGATGCCGATGTCGAACAGGAGCAGGGTGAGCAGGCCGGGCAGCGCGCCGACGCCGACCATCGCGACCAGGACGGTCGCGTACACGAGGTCGGGGACGGAGCGGATGACGTTGATGACGGTCCGCACCGCGATGCGGGTCGGACTGTTCGGGTTGGTCGGGGCAGCGGCCCACAGCGTCAGCGGCACGGAGATCACCGCGGCCACCGCCGCGCCGACCACGGCCATCTGGAGCGTCTCGAGCATGGGCCCGAACGTGCGCGGCAGGAACGAGAAGTCCGGCTGCAGGAACTGCACGAGCAGCGCGGACCCGTTGTCCCAGTTGCGGATGAGCGCACCGAAGTCGAGCTCGATGCCGCCGATCGCCGGGAGGCAGGTGGCGACGGTGAACGCGGCGAAGGCCAGGACGACGAGGCTGGTGCGCAGCCTCGATGTCGGCTTGGGCGGCACGACGAGGGGGCGGGGCTCGGTGGTCATGCGCCGAGCACATCCCTCGGCTGGATCGGACGCCCGTAGATCTGCTCGAAGTCGTGGTCTGCGGCATCCGCTGCCGGCCCGTCGTAGACGACCTCACCGGCCCGCAGGCCGATCATGCGCGTCGTATACTGACGAGCCAGGTCCATCAGATGGATGTTGACGAGCACGGTGAGGTGCTCCTCGACGTTGACGCGGCGCAGGTCGTGCATGACCGCGTGCGCGGTGGGCGGGTCGAGGCTGGCGACCGGCTCGTCGGCGAGCATGACGCTCGGCTGCTGCGTCAGAGCCCGGGCGATCGCGACGCGCTGCTTCTGGCCTCCGGAGAGCTGGCCGGCGCGGTTCCAGACCTTCTCGAGCATGCCGACCGAGTCGAGTGCGCGCAGGGCGAGCTCGCGATCCTGCACCGTGCTCAGGCCGAGCACGGTCCGCCAGGTCGCAGTGTGAGCGAACCGACCAACCAGCACGTTGCGGTAGACGCTGGCCCGATCGGCGAGGTTGAACCCCTGGAAGATCATTCCGATGTGCCCTCGGGTCTCACGCAGGCGTCGTCCGCGCATGCCGGTGACCGCATGCGGGCCGACGGTGACTGTACCGCTCGTCACCGGCACGAGACCGTTGATCGTGCGGATCAGCGTGGACTTGCCCGAGCCGGAGAGGCCGACCACGGAGACCATCTCGCCGGCGGCGATGTCGAGGGACACACCGCGGAGGGCGCGGGTGCCGTTGGGATAGGTGACCGAGACGTCGTCGAGACGGATCGACCACGACGCGGAGGCCGGGAGCAGGGCTCCGGCCTCCGCGCGCTGCGGATCAGTGTGCATGTTCTCAGTTCTGCGTGTCAGTTCGAGAACTCGGCGAGGATCTCGCCGTAGCGGGTGATCTCGTCCGGGGCGGTCTCGCTGGTCCAGTCCGAGAGCCCGACGAGGTCGAACATCACGGATGCGGCCTCTTCGGACGAGTCGGCGTAGCCGTCCAGCAGCTCGGTGAGCTCCGCGACGAGGTCGTCGGGAAGTGTCGAGGTGACCGCGACGCCGCCGTTGGGGATCATCTCCGTGTAGGCGAAGGCCACGACCTTCTCGGCGATGTCCGGGGCCTCTTCGGTCACGGTCGTGCGGGCGTCCCAGTATGCGAACGAGACCTCGGCGTCGCCGTTGTACACGGCGAGGACCGCGTTGTTGTTGCCTTCGACGGGCACCTGCGTGATGCCGGCATCCGTGTCGACGCCCTGTTCGCGCATCGCGACGACGGGGTACTGGTAACCGGCCGGCGACGTCGCCGCCTGCAGGGCGACCTTCGTGCCGTCGCCGATCTCACCGAGCGCCTCGATGCCGGCGGGACCGGAACCGGTCGCGTCGGCGGCGGCCTCTTCGATGCCGTTGCAGTAGGAGAGCTCGATGCCGCTGGCGGCGTAGGTCGACATGACCGGCTCGTCCTCGCAGTACTTGTCGGGGTTGTTCGTGTACGCCACCGAGGCGTACGAGGTGGCGCCGAAGCGCACGTCGCGGAGGATGAGCTCGGCGTCGTAGCGCTCGGTCGCGTTGTACAGCGATCCGGCGTCGGTGATGATGACCTGCGCCTGGTCGGTGCCGAGCGCCTCGACCGTGGCGGCGTAGTCGGAGGCGACGACCCCCTTCACCTCGATGTCGAGGTTCTCGGACAGGTACGTGGTGAGCGGGTCGAGGGCCTGGGCGAGGTCTTCGCCCTCGACCGACGGCACCAGCGAAAGGGTGATGGAGGACGGCCATTCGGTCGTCTCGTCTGCCGTCTCGTCGGGTGCGCTGCTGCTGCAGCCGGCGAGCGCCAGGATGGCGACGGCGGCGATGCCCGTGGTGAGCAAGGACTTACGCATTCGGATCGTGCCTTTCGGTGAGGGTGGTGCTGCGGGGGGTACTGGACGCCGCAGTCGCGGCCCAGGCTTCGATGTCGCCGTACAGGTCGGCGATGGTCCGGCCGCGCATCGTGACGGCGGCCGGGGAGCGTTCGGCGGTGGCGCCGACGAGCGCCGTGGCTGCGCCCTGCGCGGCGGCCGGTGCGAGGTCGAACTCGAAGATGTCACCGACCGAGAGCACCGGCCCCTCGGCGATCGCCGCCTGGATGATGGGGATGAGCCCCGAGGGCTTGCCGACCGTGAAGTGCAGGTCGTCGAACAGGGGGGTGATGCCCCACCCGTCCAGGACGGGGCGGATGCCGGCACCGGGCGCATTGGTCGCGAGCACCAGCCGGACCTGCGGGTGGACACGGGTCAGGAAGTCGGCGAGCCCTGCCGGTGGCGCGATCGCCGCATGCTCGGAGCCCAGCAGTGCCCGCGACGACTGGTAGGCGGCCTCGAGCGCATCGGCGGTCACTCCCTGCCCGGTGGCGAGTGTGCTGATCACGTCGTAGCCATCGCGGGCGTCGGTCTCGCCGCGTTCGAACGCGGCGAGGTCGGACATCGCGCGATCCGCGAACGTCGGGTCGTCGGCGGAGATGGCGACGGCGCGGGCGAAGGCTTCGAGCGGTCCCGCGCCGAGCGCGATGGTGCCGTCGAAGTCGAGGACGATGGTGGGGAGCACGGTTCTCCTGGTCAGGATCGGGACGATGCGTCCATAGTTGCATTCGTTTATGGACGATACGACCATCCTGTGTGAACAGTGCGTGAACTCCGGTTCCGATGCGGGCATCCGCGCCCGCTACGCTCATCGTCGTGATCGAACGACTGGATGCCGCGGCTACCGCGCACGACGCCGCCGACGTGCTGTCGATGTTCGACTGGCTCGGTCCGGCGATCGATGCCGATGCTCGGGACGAGCGCTTCGCCCGCTGGGGCCGATCCACCGCCGTGGACGAGAACGTCGGAGCGCCGGTGCTGTCACGGTCGACCTTCGAAGCGCTGCATGACCGCGCAGGTCTGGACTCGGCGTGGCCGGTCGGCAACGCCGGACTGCTGCACGTGTACGGCTATCTGCTCTCGACCACGCCCACTCCGTACGGCCTGAAGCGCGATCGCTGGCTCGGCGGTGAGCTGGCCCGCGCGTGCGGACTGGCCCCCGATGCCTTCGTCCCCTGGATCGGCGAGCGCACACTCCTCGACCGCGTGACCGAGGTCGCCGAGACCCTGATCGCCGGCGTGCCGGTGCGGCGGCAACGACTCGGCGACGTGGATGCCGTCGTCGCGGTCGCCGATCGGCAGCCGCACCCCTCGGCGCTCGCCTACGCGCTCGACTCCCCCGCACAGGGTCGCCGACTCATCACGATGTTCCCCGTCGCCGACCCGACCGCGCTGCTCGCCGACCTCGACGCCTCACCCCCGCGCCTCCGTTGGAACGCCGAGGGCTGACCGCGTGACGGTTCAGAGCTGATCGAGGACGAGCTCCCCGCGCGAGTTCAACTGCTCCATCATGTGCGTGACCCGGTTGGCCTCGACCCTCGGCAGCGTCGGCTTGTCGAACTCGAAGACCAACGGGATGCTCGGGTGCACCCAGATGCTCAACCGCCCCGACTGCACTTCAGGCTTCGGCAGCCAGGTCATCATGAAGCTCTCGTTGCGGCGGAGCTTCGTGCCGATCACGATCTTGAGGTGCGCCAGAGTGGCGTCGTCGATCTCGATCGCGGGGCGCGAACTGTTGTACTCCAGAGTTCCCATGAGAAGAACTGTACGCGCCGTCTAGCCGAGCTCGTAGTCCGGGCCTTCGGGTGCGTCGAGGGGCGGCCCCGAGGGGGACTCGACCGCGCGGGTGAGCGCCTGCAGACGACGGACCAGTTCGGGATCCTCCAGCTCCGGCCCGCTGCCGCTGATCGCCTTCGCCACGATCTGGCTGGCCGGACCGATCAGGAACTTCGCCGACACGACGGTGCCGTCCTGCTCCCGCACCGGTATCTCGATGATCTCCGCGCGCTCCTCATCGCCCAGCGCGCGCCCGTACGCCAGCAGAGCGTCCGCGATGTCGTCACCGGTCAGGAACTCTTCGCCGCCATACAGGATCGATTGCATAGTGCCGTTCTACGGCACCAGCGCTGCATCCCCGCGCCCCTTGCCCGCTCACCCGGCGGATGCTAGCGCCACGCGGCGCCGGTGCCGCGCAGTCAGTCCTCGACCACGGCGAGCTCTTCGCGCAGAAGAGCGGCACCCGCGCTGAGCGCGCGCAGCTTGCCTCGTGCGACGTCACGAGGCAACGGCGCCAGGCCGCAGTTCGTGCTCGCCACGAGCTTGTCGGCATCGACGAAGCGGAGCGCGTCGCGGAGGGTGTCCGCAACCTCTTCCGGCGTCTCGATGGTCTCGCTGGCCACGTCGATGGCTCCGAGCATGACCTTCTTGCCGCGGATGAGTTCGATGAGGTCGAGGGGGACGTGGGAGTGGTGACTCTCGAGCGAGATGGTGTCGATGCTCGAGCGCTGCAGCAGCGGGAACGACGTCTCGTACTGCCGCCACTCCGCGCCGAGGGTCGCCTTCCAGTCGGTGTTCGCCTTGATCCCGTAGCCGTAGCAGATGTGCACCACGGTCTCGGCGCGCAGCCCCTCGGCCGCCCGCT
Organism: Microbacterium sp. Cr-K20; assembly: GCF_000708325.1. Lineage (NCBI taxonomy): Bacteria > Bacillati > Actinomycetota > Actinomycetes > Micrococcales > Microbacteriaceae > Microbacterium > Microbacterium sp. Cr-K20. The sequence continues at coordinate 15,473 of NZ_JARE01000064.1, forward strand.
CGAGCGCCGCGACTCCCCAGTCCCGCACGTCGTCGAAGAACACGTTGAACGCCGGCTCGTCGAACTGGATGATGTCGACCCCCGCCGCCTCGAGTTCTCTCGCCTCCTGATTGAGGATCGTCGCGAACTCCCAGGCCAGCTTCTCGCGACTCTTGTAGTGGCGGTCGTAGAGAGTGTCGATCATCGTCATCGGGCCGGGCAGCGCCCACTTGATCGGCTGATCGGTCTGCTGGCGGAGGAACTTCGCGTCCTCGACGAACACGGGCTTCTCGCGACCCACGGCACCGACGACCGTCGGCACGCTGGCGTCGTAGCGGTCGCGAATGCGGACGGTCTCCCGCTGATCGAAGTCGACGCCGGAGAGGTGCTCGATGAAGGTCGTCACGAAGTGCTGGCGGGTCTGCTCGCCGTCGCTGATGATGTCGAGGCCAGCGAGGCGCTGCTCCTGGACGGCGATGCGCAGCGCATCCTGCGTGCCCTCGACCAGCGCCTCCCCCTCCAGCTTCCAGGGAGACCAGAGGGTCTCCGGCTGCGCGAGCCAAGACGGCTTGGGCAGGCTGCCGACGATCGAGGTGGGAAGGAGCGTGTTCACGATCGGCGATTCTCCGGTCATCATCCGACGGAGACCAGGGAGGCGACGGAGCCGGCGGCCCACTGCTCGAGCAGCTCACCGTGCGGCTTCATGAGGTGCTCCTCCGTGTACTTCCCCTGCTCAGCCGCGAGCCGGCTGCGCTCGTCGCGGTCGTAGGCGATCTTCGTCACCGAGTAGTCCTGCTGCTCCAGGCTCGGCTGATAGACCTTCGCTGCGGCCGAGTTCGCGTTGTAGATCTCCGGTCGGTAGATCTTCTGGAACGTCTCCATGGTGCTGATCGTGCCGATGAGCTGCAGGTTCGTGTAGTCACCGAGCAGGTCGCCGCGGAAGTAGAACGCCAGCGGCGCGACGCTGCCGCGCGGCATGAAGTACCGGACCGAGAGACCCATCTTCCCGAAGTACGCGTCGGTCAGCGACGGGTCCTTCTGCTCGTATTCGACGCCGAGGATCGGGTGGTGGTTCTCGGTGCGACGGTAGGTCTTGCTCGTCGAGACGCTGATGCAGATCACGGGCGACACCGCGAAGCGCTCCCGGTAGGCCTCCGAGTCGAGGAAGTGCTGGAAGAGCTTGCCGTGCAGGTCGCCGAAGTCGGAGGGAATGGTGAACCCTCCTGCCGCTGCCGTCGCCGCCGGAAGTCGCACGCTGAAGTCGTAGTCGCGGATGTAGGACGAGAAGTTGTTCCCCACGATCCCGTGGCTGCGCTTTCCGGTGAGACGGTCGACGATCTGAATGTCCAGGACCTCGAGCAGCGGGAAGTCCTGGTCCTCCCCCTCCGCGGCGAACTGGACCGCGACGGAGACGATCTCGAGTTCGACGGTGTAGCGGTCACCGTGCGGGTTGTCCCACTCGGCGAGATCGTTGAATCGACGGTCGATCATCGACAGGGCGTTGCGGAGGTTCTGCTGGCGGTGCTCACCGCGCGCCAGGTTGGCGAAGTTCGTGGTGATGCGGGAGTTCTCCGACGGCGAATAGTCCTCGTCGAAGCGGGTGGTCGTGATGCGGAACGTGAAGTCGTGGGCCATGAGGTTGCCAATCGGTGAGCTGATCGGCCGGGCTCGGCCTCGCGAAAGGGGGTGACTCCATGGTGCGGTGCGAGCCGCCCTATCGAGAAATGCGCTGTGACTATGCCGTGGCATAGTCTGAGGCTATGGCCAAGCGTTCAAGCGGCATCACCCTGCAGCAGCTCACCTACTACATCGAGGTCGCCGCGGAGGGATCGATCAGCGCCGCCGCCGACCTGCTCTACGTCGCGCAGCCCACGATGTCGGCGGCGATGAAAGACCTCGAGAGCCGGGTGGGCCGTGTGCTCCTCCTCCGCTCCGCGCGCGGCGTGACACTCACCACCGATGGTGTGGAGTTCCTCGGCTACGCCCGGCAGGTCGTCGAGCAGGTCGCGCTCCTCGAACAGCGCTACCTCGACCGGCCGCCGTCTCGACGCCTGCTCGGGGTGTCGACGCAGCACTACTCGTTCGCGGTCGACGCACTGGTGCGGATGGTGAAGGCGACCTCGGCGGCCGAGTACGAGTTCTCGCTGCGGGAGACGCGCACGTGGGACATCATCGAAGACGTCCGCACCCTGCGCAGCGAGTTGGGGATCCTCTACCGCAACGACTTCAACCGCAACGTCATCGACAAGCTGCTCCGCGACTCCGGGCTCGCGTTCCACCCGCTCTTCGTCGCGGAGCCGCACATCTTCATCTCCCGCAAGAACCCCCTCGCCTCGCGGGATCGCGTGACCCTCGACGACCTCGCCGAGGTGCCGCGCCTGACCTTCGATCAGGGCGCGAACAACTCCTTCTACTTCGCCGAGGAGATCCTCTCCACCCTCTCGAGCCCGCAGGAGATCCGGGTCTCCGACCGCGCGACGATCTTCAACCTCATGATCGGTCTCGACGGGTACACCATCTCGACGGGCATCATCAGTGACGACCTCGACCCCGAGATCGTCGCCATCCCGCTCGACGTCGACGAGCGCATCGAGATCGGCTGGATCGGCCACTCGGCGATCCCGCTCACCGAGCAGGCGCAGCGCTACCTCGCCGAGCTGCGCACCGTCGTCTCGGGATTCGGGGTGGAACTGCTCGGGTGAGCCTGTCCCTCGCTATGCGGCTTTCGGAGCGCCGCGCTAGGTTGAGCAGTCGAACCACTCCCTGACCGGAAGGCAACAGCACATGCGCGTCACTCCTCGCGTCTGGATCGGCTTGACGATCTACGTCGGTTACGTCGTCGTCATCTTCGTCGTGTCGAAGCTCAGCGGGGTGGCATACACCGACATCGGAAAGTCCGCCGAGTTCACCTGGCGCGGTGCGGTGCTCGATCTCGCTGTCGGCGCTGTCCTGCTCGCCATCACCACCTGGGCGCTGGGATGGTGGAAGCCTGCGCTGTTCGAGCGGAAGCGATCGCACCACAAGTGGCCGATCTTCGTTCCCGCGCTGATGCTCGTCGTCGCCGTGGTGAACCTGTTCAGCACCGACTGGTCCAAATTCGACGCGTCATTCCTCCTGTCCCTGCTCGCCCTCGGATTCGCCGTCGGATTCTGCGAGGAGCTGATGTCGCGAGGCCTCCTGCTGACAGCGTTCCGCTCACGCTTCTCCGAGGTCTGGGTCTGGCTGCTCACGTCGATCCTCTTCGGTGCGATGCACCTGCTCAACGCCGCCCTCGGGGCCCCCCTCCTGGGCACTCTCGGGCAAGTGGTGATCGCCGCCATGTCCGGCACCTGCTTCTACATCGTGCGACGCGTCACCGGCTCTCTCATCTGGGCCATGGCGCTGCACGGACTGTGGGACGTGTCCGTCTTCGCGGTCGGCTTCGCTCCGCTCGACGGCGCCGGCGGGGCGAGCATCCTGGCACCAGTCATCGGCATCCTCGCTGTCGTCGTCGTCCGCTGGGTGATCAAGGGAACAGACGAGAGGCCGGTCGAGGCGAAGACCACCGCGCCGGCACCCGCGCAGGCCTAGCCCGCCAGCTCGAATCGACACCCTCGATCAGCAGCTCGACCTGCGGCTGCGGCGGCCTCGGCCACGCGCGGGCGTGGCGATCTTCCGCCCCTGGGCATCATCCATCTACTCTTTCGCTGGGGTCTCGGGAGCCTGCTGGCCGCGCTCTGCGAGGTAGGCGGCCGCACGGCGCTTCAGGTCGGAACGATGCGGTTCGCGCATGAGCTGGATGCTCTCGTACACCGAGCGCCCATCCTTCGCCGTTGCCAGCAGATCGAGGTGCGGCTGTTCGAAGAACACGTCGTAGAACGGTGCCAGCGTGGCATCCGAGAACTTCGCCTGACGGGCGATCGTGAGCAGCGGAGTGCGGAACCGACCGGAGAAGTGATTGATGTCAGCGCCCGCCTCGATGAGCCGGCGCAGCAACGGCACCTCCGCCGGCACGTCGTGGTCACCCCGGCCGAGCAGGGCGTGCAGCACGGTGTTCCGCTCGTCACCGACCCCGGAGAGGGCGGTGGCATCGGCCCCCTCGTCGAGCAGGAACGAACTGATCGCCACGCGCGCAGACAGGTCGCCGTTGGTCAGAGCGCGGTGCAGCAGGGTCTGCCCCTCGCCGAAGTCACGCCCGGCATCGCCCGGCTGGAATGCGGCGACGAACTCGTCGAACGAGGCGTTCGCTGCGAGGAACCACACGTCGGTGCTCATGCGGCACCGCCTTCGATCTGGCTGTGGGAGACACGGATACGGGGATGCATGCGCACCACGCTAGCCGACCACCTCGAGGGCCCGACCACCCAAGCCACCCCGACCGCGAGCATCGAGCTCTACCTCAGAGATCGCGTGCACGCGGTCATCCTCGCGTACAAGCTCGAGGTGCTGTGAGGCCTTCTTCCGGCTGAATCTACGATTCCTGATCAGGATCCACGACGGCACTCGCCTCGAGCTCGCGAAGGCGTTTCAGCTGCGCCCACGGCCAGAAGGCGATCCACGCGATCGAGACGATCGAGGCCCCCATGATCATCGAAGCGATATCCATGCGATCCACGCTACGGAAACCGGATGCTCGCAAGCATCCCCCGAGCGACGGACTTGAGGACCTGCGTTCCTGCCAACCCGCGACGGCATGGATACTTCAGGCTGCCCAGCGGCAGATGCCTCACACCGCGTCGACGGGCCGTCTGTCTCCTCGGGTGTTCGGCGTGCTGATCACGAGGAATCGTGTCTCCATGTCCCCTGGATTGAAGAATCGATGCGCGAGTCCGGGCGGGATATCGACGCCTTGCCGGGGGGCGAGTTCCACGACCCCCTCGGCCGTCTGCATCTGAGGCGTTCCCTCGAGCACGTAGAAGAACTGCGTGGCGGTGTCGTGCACATGCCACTCTTCGCCGGCGCCGGCCGGCACTCGCTCCTCGATCACGGACAGTCCAGGACTGTCGAGCAATCGCCACCCATCGGAGACCTCGCCCCACACATAGTGATCAGCGTTCGAGACGTCGACGGGTTGGCGCATCTTCCGATCCTCGCAGACGCGCTCAGGCGACAGGGGCGGTCAACGGATCGGGCTCGAGCCGGCCGCGGCCGTTGTCGCTGACGGTGGACAGGCCCTCGCGGGCCCAGTACTCGAAACCGCCGATGAGCTCACGCACGTTCGAGTAGCCGAGGGTTGCCAGGGTCAGCGCTCCGCGCGTACTCCCGTTGCAGCCCGGACCCCAGCAGTAGACGACGATCGGAGTGCCCTTGTCGGGGGCGAGATCGGCGATGCGCCCCTCGAGTTCCGCGTTCGGGATGTGCACCGCGCCGGGGATGCGACCCTGGCTCCAGGATGCGGCCGACCGGGTGTCGATGACGAGCGGTGCGGTACCGGCCGCGCGGTCGGCTGCGAGGTCGGAGGGGTCGATCTCGAAGGCGAGTTTGGCGGCGAAGAAGTCGGCCGCGGAGAGGGAGAGGGTCATGGATCAATCGAAACATCCAGGCAGCGGCAGGTGAAGAGATGTTCGACGGCGTATGCCCGTCGCGACGCCGCTTCCAACGGTAGAATTGGTCGTATGCCCGCGAATTCACGGTTGGATCTGGATAAGACCGACCATGCCATCATCGCGACGTTGCAGGACGATGGACGGATGAGTGTCGCGCAGCTCGCGCGGGCAGTTGCCCTCTCGCCCAGTGCGACCGCGGACCGCTTGCGCCGCCTCACCGACGCTGGTGTCATCACCGGCTACTCCATCACGGTGGACCCCGAAGCGCTCGGCTACACGATCACGGCATTCGTACGACTCGCCTATCCCTCGGGTAATTACAAGCCGTTCCACGACCTCGTCGACAATCTCCCCGAGATCGTCGAGGCTCACCATGTCACGGGCGCTGACTGCTTCATCATCAAGGTCCTCGCCCGATCGATGCGAGACCTGGAGCGCATCACCGGCAGTCTCGCCACGCTCGGCGGCGTGACGACCAATGTCGTCTACTCCAGCCCGGTTCCCTCGCGGCACATCATCCCCGCGTGACGGGCGCCCGATTCACGAGCCCCGGCGCGTGGGTCGGGCACATGACGAAGGCCCCGCTTCCCTATTTTTACAAGGGAGTCGGGGCCTTCGTGGTGGCGGTGACGGTGGGATTTGAACCCACGGTAGGGGGTTACCCTACACAACTTTTCGAGAGTTGCACCTTCGGCCGCTCGGACACGTCACCGCGGAATAGCTTACGCGACGCGGGGCGAGCGCGCGAATCGAGCGATGCGGGTCACCAGGCGGCGGCGACCTCGGCGTGGGTGCGTAGGATGACGTCGGTCGAGCCGGCGGGTGCGCGACCGATGCCGCACTCGGTCGCGACACCGAACTCGGCGACGTACGGGGCGGCTGCGGCGATGCGGCGCGCGGCCCCTTCCGCGCCGTCCTCGCGGTGCACGAGCCCGAGATACAGCTCGTTCACGGGGGCGAGGCCGGCGAGCGGTGCGAAGTACGCCGCATCGTCGTGAGCGATCGGCACGGGCAGGTGCAGCCAGGTCAGCGAGCGAGCGGATGCCGCAGCCACGGCGTTCGCGTAGCGCACCAGGTTCGCAGCATCCGTCGGCTCGAAGAAGTGCTTCTCCCCCGCGTCGCCGTAGCAGAGGTGCACGCCCACCTCGACTCCTGCGGGCACGGCGTCGACCAGCGCGGCCAGGCGCTCGACGAGCCCGTCGAACGGATCGCCGGGCCACCACGCCTCCATGACCGCGCCGTAGCCGGCCGCGCGCTCGATGATGCCCATCTCGCTCGCGACGTCCCACTGCACGGCGAGGTCTTCATGCGGGATCGCGGCGAGGATCTCGTCGAGCTCGCGGAGGATGGCTGCGGTGTACACGGGTTCGATCGCGCCCCGGTCGTCGCCCTGGAAGAACGAGGAGATCACGGCCAGCGGGGTCGGCAGCGACACCTGGAATCGGATGCCGGCGGGCACAGCCCCCTCGGCGCGGAGGCGCGCGAACACGGCGTACGACTCGATCGCCGCGGCGGCGTAGCCGAGCGGCGGCAGCGCGATGCTCGCAGCATCCACTCCCTCGCCGATGCGCAGGCCACGCGCGTCGATCCCGGCCGGGAACGGGATGGGCTCGTCGCCGATGCGCTCGATGCCGTCGGCCCGGCCGATCACGTCGGGCTGGAACATGATCCAGTGGAACCGCTTGCCGACCTCGCCGTCCGGGATGCGACGGAGCCGATCGCCGAGCAGTTCCGCCGCGGTGCGCATCGTGGTCTCGGCGTCGTCGAAGTTCACACTGCCCACGAGGAGGGCGCCCTGCGGCTGAGTCATGCCCTCAGAATATCGGCGCGCAGGACCGGCGCCCTCGTGCTTTTGCACGGCAGCATCCCTCCACGAGAGCGGGAGATGCGGGTTAGGATTGCCTAAGAACCCGCCGCCTGTGGGGGCAGCGATGACGGGAAGGGTACTCATCATGGGCTTCATCACGTCCGAGGCACTGGCCGAGACGGGCTACGTCGTCCTCGACGACCACACGTCGGCCGCCGATCCGGCCGAATGGCTCGATCTGGAGTACGTCGGGTGGCGCTCCTCGGGCATCACGCGCTTCGCCCCGCTCACCAGCTACGCAGGCGACGTCGACTGCAACGGCTTCTGGAACCACACCCCGCCGCGGGCCGACAAAGACGGCGTCTGGGTCGAGTCGCAGATCGCGATCGCCCCCACGCTCCAGCGCCGGGCACAGGAGCCGGGCGCCGGCATCGGCCGCTGCCGCGTGATCGAGCTGCAGCCCAACGAGTACGCCGACGCGATCTACAACCTGCATCAGGACGACAACAACCGCCTCAACGAAGAGGGAACCGGGTGGGTGGTCCGCGGGTTCTTCAACCTCTCGGACGACACCGAGTCGATGCTGATCCTGCGCTCAGACCGCTTCGACCCGGCCACCGAGATCCGCCTGCCGCTGCGCGCGGGCTCGCGCATCATCGTCGACACCCAGCGCTTCTGGCACGCGGTCTGGCACCGCGGCACCGCCCCGCGCTACGCCCTCATCACGTCGTGGACGAGCGGACCCGAGCTCGACGCGTACATCGCCGCGAACCACGGCGACCCGCATCCGCCGACCGTCGACCTCGACCCGCAGTTCGTCGACGACGCGCAGGTCGAGCTGCACCGCCGCATCGAGGAGCGCCGCCGCGCCTTCGAGGCACAGGGCATCGTGATGGAACCGCCCGTCGACATGAGCGTCTGACCGCTCATGTCCGGCACGCTCGACGCTACCCTCGGCCTATGACCTCCGCCGCCGTGCTCACCGTGTCCGACCGCGGTGCGGCAGGCACCCGCGCCGACACGGCCGGTCCCCTCGCCGTCACCGCACTTCGCGACGCGGGGTTCGACTGCGCCGACCCTGTGATCATCCCCGACGGAGCGGATGCCGTTGAGCAGGCGCTGCGCGGACTCCTCGCCCGCGGTCTGCGGCTCATCGTCACCACCGGCGGCACCGGCATCGCCGCGCGCGACGAGACCCCCGAGGGCACCGCGCGCGTGCTCGAGCGACAGCTTCCGGGAATCCCGGAGGAGCTGCGGCGGCAGGGGGCCACGAAGTTCCCCGCCGCGCTGCTCAGCCGCGGCCTCGCCGGCACCGCTCACGGCGCGCTGATCGTGAACCTCCCCGGTTCGCCCGGCGGTGTCGCCGACGGCATGCCGGTCATCCTGTCGGTCGCGGAGCACGTGATCGCCCAGCTCGACGGAGAGGACCACCGATGACCGTCACCCTTGCCGCGATCAGCGACACGGCCCTGTCTCTCGATGCGCACCTCGCCGCGGTGGACGACGCCCGCGCGGGCGCGGTCACGACGTTCCTCGGACGCGTCCGCGACCACGACCCGGATGCCGCCGGCGAGGTCGTCGCCCTCGAGTACTCCTCGCACCCGGATGCCGAGCGCATCCTTCGCGACCTCGCCGAACGCGCCGTCGCCGCAGGTGTCAGCGGAGAGGCGATCGTCGCCGTGAGCCACCGCATCGGCCGCCTGCCCGTCGGCTCGGCCGCTGTCGTCGTCGCGGTCGCCGCCGCACATCGCGACGAGGCGTTCGTGGTGTGCCGCGAGATCATCGAAGCCATCAAGCGCGAGCTCCCGGTCTGGAAGCGTCAGGTCGAGGCCGACGGGACCACGGCGTGGAAGGGCATCGGCGGCTGAGCTCAGCCTCCGGCGAACGGAGGCAGCACGTCGACGGTCCCCACCCCCGCCAATACGAAGTCGTCGTCCACCCTGGCGCCGTCGACGAGCAGCGCACAGCGGTCGAGGATCGCTCCGAGTGCCGGATGCGCGTCCACCAGCTCGGCCCGCAGCGCGCCGAGGGTCACCGCATCCGTGGGCTCATTCGCCCGCCCCGCCGCATCCTCCGCTGCCGCGAAGTACCGCACCGTCGCCATCAGCTCTGCTCCTGCGCCGCATGCGCGTTCGCGAGCTCGACGATCGCGGCCACCGCCGCGCGCACGTCGTCGGGTGAGCCGCCCGCACGTCCGGCGACCAGGCCGGCGACGAAGGCACTGAACGGCGCAGCCGGGCGCGCGACCCCGTTCGCGACGTCTCGGGCGAGGTCGAGGATCAGCCCGACCGGCACATCCTCCTCACCCAGGTCGAATCGTTCACGCAGCTCGGCTGCCCAGGCGTCGAGCGCCTCCGGAGGAAGAGTGCGGCTGTTCTCGGTCATGGCGTCTCCTCGAATTCCTGTCGTGCACGAGCCAGATCGGCGGGCACGTCGATGTCGGCGGTGATGCCCTCCTGGTCGACGATCCACTCGATGGCGAGGCCACCGAGGAGGGCGCGGACGGAGGCATTCCGGTCGGTCTCGATCATGTCGAGCGCGCGGCGGACCGATTCCGTGCGATAGAGGCCGGCCAGCCACTGCGGCTGCCCGTCTGCAGAGAACACGACACCGTCGACGGATGCCGCTGCCCCCGCATCATCGGCGCGGTGGGAGAGCAAGCCGTGCACGACCGCATCCGGTCGCGCGAGGTCCCCGGCGAGGATCAGCACCCTCTCCGCCGGCATCCGCGCGAGTCCTGCCGCGATCCCCGCCACCGGACCGCCGAGCGGCGGCTCCTCCCTGGTCCAGACCACGTCGGCCGACTCCTCGAGCACCGGACCGACCGCCACGATCGGCCCGACCCCGCCTGCGACCAGCGCTTCCACGGTGCGGGCGAACAGCGATCGCCCCTCCAGCGTGAGAAGAGGCTTCGCGATGCCGCCCATCCGGCGACCCTCGCCGCCGACGAGCAGCACGGTGCCGACCCCGGCGTGCGACGACGTGGTCACTCCCCGGGCCTCCGCCAGGACCCGCTGCGCCCACCCTCCTTGGCGACGATGCGCACGTTCTCGATCGTCACGGCGCGATCCACACCCTTGATCATGTCGACGACGGCGAGAGCGGCGACCGAGACGGCGGTGAGCGCCTCCATCTCGACCCCGGTGCGGTCGGCCGTGCGCACGGTCGCGCTGATCCGGATCCCGGTGTCTTCGATGTCGAGGTCGACGACCGCGCCGTGCACGCCGATGACATGTGCGAGCGGCAGCAGTTCCGGCGTGCGCTTGGCTGCCTGGATGCCGGCGATGCGCGCCACCGCGAGCACATCACCCTTGGGCACGGTGCCGTCACGGAGCAGTGCCACCGTCGCCGGCGCGCAGCGCACGAAACCCGCGGCGGTCGCTGCGCGCACGGTCGGCTGCTTCTCGGTCACATCGACCATGCGCGCATGGCCGGCCGAATCCAGGTGGGTGAAGGTCATGACAGCTCCAGCACGTCGATGAGGTCGCCGACTGAGACCTGTTCGGTCTCGGCGGCGACGATGGCATAGGCGGTGGCGGCCCCGAGGCCGACCGCGAGGTGCGAGCCGGATCCCCCGCGGGTCGCCGGATGCACGCGGCCCTCCGCGTCGATCACGGCGGGCAGATACTGACGTCGCCCGGGAGGGGTGCGCCATCCGGCGCCCGCGGCGAGACGTCTCCGTGGGCGATGGATATCGCGGCGACCCTGCAGGCGCAGCAACGCCGGCCGCACCAGCACCTCGAACGAGACGGCCACGCTCACCGGATTGCCGGGCAGGCCGAACAGCAGCATCCCCTCAGCCGTCGCCCCGAACCCCTGGGGCTTGCCCGGCTGCATCGCGACCTTCACGAACTCCATCGCGTCGCTCAGCCCCTGCCGCACCGGCTCGTATGCACCGGCGCTCACGCCCCCGGAGAAGATCACGGCATCGAGCCCGAGCGCGGTCGCACGGGCCACAGCCTCAGCAGGACCCGCGCCATCATCGCCGACGACCTCGCGGAACACCACCTCGGCCCCGGCCTCGGCCACGAGTCCAGCGAGAAGCAGGCCGTTCGATTCGGGAATCTGCCCTCGGGAGAGAGGCTCCCCCGGAGGAACGAGCTCGGCACCGGTCGAGACGATGGCCACCCGCGGCCGCGGGGCGACGCCGACCCGGGCGATGCCGACGGATGCCAGTGCGGCCAGCTGCCGGGCGCCGAGCAGCGTGCCCGGTTCGAGGACGACGGCGCCGACCGCGGCATCCGCCCCCGCCCGCCGCACATGCGCGCCCTCCGCCGCCGGTGCGCGAACCACCCGGATGTCCCCCAGGGAGTCGGCGAGGCCACCCACGGTGTCTTCGAAAGGAATGACCGTATCGGCCGCAGCCGGCACCGGCGCGCCGGTCATGATGCGGGCGGCCGTGCCCCGAGCAAGTGGTGGATCCTCCGCGCTGCCCGCCGGCACGTCCGCCACGACCCGCAGCACGGCCGGATGCTCCGAGGATGCCGTGGCGACGTCGGCGAAACGCACCGCGAAGCCGTCCATCGCGGAGTTGTCGAACACGGGGGCGGGGTTCTGCGCGCGAGCAGGCTCCGCCAGCGTGAAGCCGATCGCCTCGTCCAGAGTCCGGGTGACCGCCGGACGGGTCCGCACGGCGGCGAGCACCACGGCGAGCTGCTCTTCGACCGTGCGCATGCCGCTCATCGCGCGCTCCAGGCGTCCATGCCGCCGGTCAGCACCACGGCGTCGACCCCGGCGTCCCGCAGGGCTGCCGCAGCGCGCACTGCCCGTGGTCCGCGCTGGCACACGACCACGATCCGGCCCTCGGCGGAAAAAGCCCCGGGACGACCGAGCACTTCCGCCAGCGGAGCGTGCCGGGAGCCGGGGATCGCGCCGGTGGCGATCTCATCCGCCTCCCGCACATCGAGCACGAACGCTCCGGCGGCGACCTCGTCGTCGAGTGCGTCCGCGGCGACGTGAGGTACCGCCGGGCGCGCGGGAACCGAGGTCGCCTCGCTGGTCGCCGCCGCACCGGCGGTCTCCGCGCGCCCGCGCAGCGGAACCTCACTCATCCGTCCCCGCAGCGCGTCGATCAGCAGCACGCGACCGAACAGCGGCTCCCCGATGCCGGCGATGAGCTTGATGGCCTCCATCGCGAGCACCGAACCCACCTGGAGGCAGAGCGCCCCGAGCACTCCCACCGCCGCGCAGCTCGGCAGTTCGCCGACCCCCTCGGGCGGGTACAGGTCGCTCAGCACGACCGGCGGCACTCCCTCGGGCGGAGCCGACCAGAACACCGTCACCTGGGCCGCGAACTCCTGCACGACACCCCACACCAGCGGCACCCCGAGCCGCTCGCAGGCCGCAGCCACCAGCGTGCGGGTCTCGAACGTGTCGGACCCGTCGATCACGAGGTCGGCCTCGGACAGCAGCGCCTCGGCATTGGCCGTGGTGAGTCGTTCACGCACGGGAAGCACGGTCGTCTCGGGTGCGAGATCGGCCGCGACGCGCACCGCGCTGTCGACCTTGGGCGCGTCGACGTCGGCCAGGCGGTGCAGCACCTGACGCTGCAGGTTCGAGAGCTCGACCACGTCGTCGTCGATGACCGTGAGGGTGCCGACGCCGGCTGCGGCGAGCGCGAGCACGACGGGAGATCCGAGCCCGCCCGCGCCGACGACGGTGACGTGGGCCGCGCGCAACCGTCGCTGTCCGATTTCGCCGAGGTCGGCGAGGACGAGGTGCCGGGCGGTCCGCTGTGCTTCCGCGGCGCTGAGTGCTGCGACGGGCTCGACGAGCGGAGGCAGCGGCATGCGCTCAGGCTACCCCGGGACGCGTGGCAGCGGGCCCTCCGAGCGCCGGAGAAATCCCCCGCCGAGGGACCGATGATGCGGCAGATCTCCGCGGATGCGGAATATGCACGGCAGATGGCCTGGATCTGCGGAACTCGCGCCTTTAGGCTCGGTCTGTGACCACCTATCGCATCGCCGAAGCCGCACGGCTGCTCGGCGTGAGCGACGACACGGTGCGACGGTGGATCGACCAGGATGCACTGCCGGTCACCGCCGACAGTCCCGCCCGCATCCCCGGCGAGGCTCTTGCCCAGCACGCGGTCGCCCTCGCCGCCGCGCCACCCACTCCGGGCGATGTGCTCTCCAGCGCCCGCAACCGCTTCACAGGACTCGTCACCCGCGTGCAGATCGACGGCGTCATGGCACAGGTCGACATCCAGGCGGGTCCGCATCGATTCGTGTCGCTGCTCTCGGCCGAGGCCGTTCGCGAGCTCGATCTGCAGCCGGGGTCTCTCGCCGTCGCGGTGATCAAGGCCACCACCGTGATCGTGGAGACGCCGCGGTGAACCACCGGCTCCTCACCGGGTCGGCAGCGCTGGTCCTCGCCCTGCTGCTGGGCGGCTGCTCTGCCGTCTCCTCCGCCGATCCGTCGCCCTCCCCCGCCGAGGGAGAGCTCACCGGCGAGGTCACCGTCTTCGCCGCGGCCTCGCTGAGCCCGGTCTTCGACGAGATCGCCGCGGCCTTCACCGCGGAGCACCCGACGGTCGACGTGGCTCCGATCGTCTACGACGGGTCGAGTGTGCTCGTGACGCAGCTCGCCGAGGGCGCACACGCCGATGTCCTCGCCACCGCCGACGAACGCACGATGCAGACGCTCATCGACACCGGACTCGCCGACGCCCCGGAGCCGTTCGCGACGAACACCCTCGTGGTTGCGCTCCCCGCAGGAAACCCCGCCGGCATCACCTCTCTCGCCGACCTCGCAGACGCGACCACCGTGCTGTGTGCGCCCGAGGCGCCCTGCGGGGCGGCATCGCAGACGCTGCTCGACAACGCCGGCGTCTCGGTCGCGGCGGCGAGCCTCGAGCAGAACGTCTCCGCCGTCTTGCAGAAGATCGTCGCCGGGGAAGCGGACGCCGGCCTGGTCTACGCGACCGACGTGGTGGGCGAAGACGTCGAGAGCTTCGCGCCGGAGGGCAGCGACGAGGTCGTGAACCGCTACCCGATCGTCGCACTCGACGGAGCCACGGATGCCGGAAGAGCATTCACCGAGTTCGTGCGGGGTCCGGTCGGCCGCGGGATCCTCGCCGACCACGGATTCGGTACGCCGTGATCGGGGATCGGCCCGCACGGCTGAGTATGACGAGGACGAGCATGACGCGGATGCGACGGGTCGACACGGGCGCAGCGCCCCCGTTCCTCCTGGTCGCGCCCGCCGTGCTCGGTGTCCTCCTGCTCGCGCTGCCGCTGGTCGCCCTGCTCACGCGCGCGTCCTGGTCGACCTTCTGGACCGACATCACCTCCACGGTGGCGCTGGATGCCCTCCGCCTCTCACTCACCACCGGGCTCGCCGCGACCGCGCTGTGCGTCGTGCTCGGCCTGCCGCTCGCGCTGCTCATCGCCCGCTCGGGACCGCGGACCTCCGCCCTGTTGCGGGCTCTCGTCGCGGTGCCGCTCGTGCTCCCGCCGATGGTGGGCGGGGTCGCACTGCTGTTCCTCCTCGGCCGTTCCAGTCCGCTCGGGGGGCTGATCGCCGCGTGGTTGGGCACGGGCATCCCGTTCACCCCGGCGGCCGTGGTGCTCGCGCAGGCGTTCGTGGCGCTGCCGTTCCTGGTGCTCGCCGTCGAGGGGACGATCCGCAGCACGGGGAGCCGGTACGAGCGCACGGCTGCCACACTCGGGGCCTCGCCGAGCACCGTGCTGTGGCGGGTCACGCTGCCCCTCGCCGCGCCCGGCATCGTGGTCGGGGTGATCCTGTGCTTCGCCCGCGCCATCGGCGAGTTCGGGGCCACGGCCCTGTTCGCCGGCAACGCCCCCGGCGTGACGCAGACCATGCCGCTCGCGATCTACACCGCCTTCAACGGGGCCGGTGCCGGCCGCGAGACGGCGGTGGCCCTGTCGATCCTGCTGCTGGGGACCGCCGTCGTCGTGCTGCTGCTCGTGCGGGCGTGGCGGCCGGGGGCCCTCCGATGACCGGCGACGTCGGCTCCGAGGCCGCATCCCTCGACGCTCACGTCGTCGTGCGACATGCGGGGCTCGATGCCGCACTCCGCGTCGCCGCGGGCGAGTTCGTCGCGATCATGGGCCCGAGCGGCGCCGGCAAGACCTCCCTCCTGGAGGCGGTCGCCGGGCTCGTGCGACTCGACGAGGGGCACGTCGACCTCGATGGGATCCGCCTCTCCGGACCGCGGCAGCACACGCCGCCGTCACGCCGTGCGATCGGCCTGCTCGGGCAGGACGCCCTGCTGTTCCCGCACATGACCGCGGCAGAGAACATCGCGTTCGCCGCCAGGGCCGCCGGACGCACCCGCGAGGAGTCCACCCGACGCGCGACGGAGTGGCTGAACCGCATCGGCCTCGCCGGGTATGGCGATCGGCGGCCCGACGAGCTCTCCGGCGGACAGCGCCAGCGCATCGCCCTCGCCCGAGCCCTCGCCGCCTCGCCGCGGCTGCTGCTGCTCGACGAGCCGTTCACCTCGCTCGACGTCGAGGCCGCGGCCCAGCTGCGCGAGGTCGTGCGCGAACAGCGCGGAGCCACCACGACGATCCTCGTCTCCCACGGCATCCTCGACGCCCAGGCTCTCGCGGAGCGGCTGGTGATCGTGCAGGCCGGACGCATCGTTCAGGATGCCGCCGTCGCCGAGGTGCTCGCCTCCCCGGCGACTCCCTTCGCGGCCGCCGTCGCCGATTCAGCACGCTGACTTCAGCACGCGCCGCGCCTGCCGAGAGCTGAGCGGCGAGCGATCAGCCGCCGATGGCGTTCATCCCGCGTGCGGGCTGCAGGAATGAGGGGTCGTTGATGGCGTGACCGGGGAGCTTCGCCCACACGCATCCGCGGAGCACAGCGTCGATCGCCGCGTCGGAGTCGCCGACCCCAAGCCGGTCCGCGCGCAGGACCGGGAGGAGGTCGAACTCATCGGCGGAGAACAGGCAGTTGCGCAACTGTCCGTCGGCCGTGAGCCGCAGGCGGTCGCAGTCTCCGCAGAACGGGGCCGTCACCGACGCGATCACGCCGACCGTGTGCTCGCCGTCCAGCAGCCACCGCTCGGCCGGCGCACCCCCTCGGCCCGGCATCTCGGACAGCTCCCACCGCTGCGAGAGCGCGGCGAGGATCTCGTCTCGCGTCACCATCGTGCCGCGATCCCACTCATGCCCCGCGTCGAGGGGCATCTGCTCGATGAAGCGCATCTCGGCACCGTGCGCGATCGCGAAGTCGACGAGGTCGCAGAGCTCGTCGTCGTTCACCCCCCGCATGGCGACCGCGTTCAGCTTGAGTGGACGAAGGTCCGATGCGGCCGCCGCTTCGATACCGCGGCGCACATCATCGAGCCGGTCGCGGCGGGTCAACGCGGCGAACCGCTCGGGCCGCACGGTGTCGATCGAGATGTTGAGACGCTGCAGCCCGGCCGCGATCAGGTCGTCCAGCGCGTCGTCGAGACGGATGCCGTTCGTCGTCATCGCCACCTGCACCGGCCCGTCGATCGACTCGATCGCGCTGAGGCGTCGAACCACCTCGACGATGTCGCGTCGAAGCAGCGGCTCCCCGCCGGTGAGGCGGAACGTGGTGATACCGGCCGCGGCGGCGACGCGGGCGACCTGCACGATCTCGTCGACCGAGAGGATCGACTCGCGCGCGAGCCATTCGTTCCCCTGCTCCGGCATGCAGTAGGTGCAGCGCAACGAACAGCGATCGGTGAGCGAGATCCGAAGGTCGCGATGGACACGGCCGTGCGTGTCGACCAGGGGCCCGTCGGCGCGCATCTCGGGCGCGACGGGAACGCGACGGCCGATCTGCACCGGGATCGCGCTCACGGCCCCTCCCTTCGTGGACGGAGTGATCTTCTTCCGAGCGTACGCCGCCTGCTCACGCGAGCTCCCCGGACTCGAGGCGGCCCGCGAGCTGCGGGGCGTGCGTGTGCAGCATCCGCCATACCGTCAGATGCATCCATACGGCGCACGCCGCGGTCAGGACGAAGAGGATCGCGAAGGTGCTGGTCGGAAGCCCCGTGAGCGCCAGGGTGTAGGCGAAGACCGGCGGGAGGATGAAACCGCCGAGCCCACCGAGCATGCCCACGAGCCCGCCGACGGAGCCGACATCGGCGGGGAAGTAGTCGGGAATGTGCTTGTACACGGCGGCCTTGCCCACCCCCATCGCGCATCCGAGCACGAAGACCAACGACGCGAAGGCCGCAAGCGGCATCGTGAACGGCAGCGCCGTCGCCGACCCGTCGACGGTCTGCACGACCAGGTGCCCCGAGGGCAGCGACAGGAAGAAGAGCACCGCCAGCATCACGGTGAAGGTCGCGTACATGACGCGTCGCGCCCCGAAGCGATCGGAGAACCAGCCGCCCAGCGGACGAAGCAAGGAGGCCGGGAAGATGAAGCTCGCCGTCAGGAGCGCAGCCACCGCCAGATCCAGACCGTAGTTGTCGACGTAGTACAGCGGAAGCCAGGCCGAGAGGGCGACGTACGCGCCGAAGACGACCACGTAGTAGAGGCTGAAGCGCCAGACGCGCAGATGCTTCAGCGGTCGCAGCTGCGAGCGCAGCGACCGCCCTTGCCCTGGGAGCAGATCGGGACGGGGCGCGAGGAACCACACCAGCACCGCCATGATCACCAGGAGCACGGCGTACAGCACGGGCACGAGTCGCCATCCGCCCACGATCCAGCCGAGGTAGGTGGAGCCGGCCGTCGCCGCGATGAGCCCCGGGCCGATGAGCTTCGTCACCGACGCCCCGACGTTGCCCGCACCGAACACGCCGAGGGCGAACCCCTTCCGCGCATCGGGCCACCAAGCGTTGTTCCACGAGACACCGGCGCTGAACGAGTTCCCGGCGATGCCGACGAAGAACGCGAGCACGAGGAGGATCCCGTAGTCCTGGGCGAACGAGACGAGGAACGTCGGCACCGCGGCGGCCAGCAGCATGACGGCGAACACCCGACGCCCACCGAAACGGTCGGTGATGATGCCGGCCGGCAGTCGCCAGATCGATCCGTTGAGCACCGCGACCGCGGTGAGCCAGGAGAGCTGCACATCGGACAGCCCGAACTCGTCTCGGATCGGGATGCCGAGGATGCCGAACATCAGCCAGACGGCGAACATCAGCGTGAAGGCGATGGTGGAGAGCGTCAGGACGCTCACAGCACCCGGACGCGGGGTGACAGACACAGCGGTGGTCCCTTCCGAGGCCTAGAGCTTGCGGAGCTTGTCGGGATCCGGTGCCTGCACGGGGTCCCAGCCGCGGCGCACCTGCCGCGCACCGCGCTGGTCGTCACGGGACCGGTACACGATGTAGGGGCGGAACAGGTACCCGACCGGTGCCGAGAACACGTGCACGAGACGCGTGAACGGCCACAGTGCGAAGAGCGCGAAAGCCGTGACGACATGGATCTGGAAGAGCAGCGGCACGTCGGTCATGAGTTCGGGCTGCGGCTGGAAGAAGAGGATCGACCGGATCCACGGCGAGATCGTCTCGCGATAGTGGAAGCCGGAGCCGAACACCTGGAACACCACCGTCGCGAGGGTGCCGAAGCCGAGCGTCGCCCCGAGGAACACGTACATCACCTTGTCCATCGCCGTGGTGGCGAGGAACACGGGCCCGACCGTCCGCCGTCGGTAGATGAGGATCGCCAGGCCGGCGAGCGTCAGGATCGCGGCGATCGTTCCGAGCGACGTCGCGCCGAAGTGGTAGATCTCCTCGGAGATGCCGATCGCGTAGAGCCATTCGCGTGGGATGAGAAGCCCGACCACATGTCCCGCGATGACCATGAGGATGCCCAGGTGGAACATCGGAGATCCCCAGCGGAGAAGCCGGTTCTCATATGTCTGAGTGGAACGCGTCGTCCAGCCGAACTTGTCGTACCGGTAGCGCCAGATGTGGCCGACGATGAAGACGGCGATCGCCGCGTACGGGATCGCCACCCAGAGGATGAAGCCCGCCGCGTTCATGACTCTCCTCGCTGCGACACCGGCGCGAAGGGCGCGAGGTTACCGAGGAAGCTCAGCCCGACGGTCTCGGTGGGAGGCCCCTCGCTCACGAGCGCGAGGAATCGTTCCCGGGTGCGGGCGTCGACGGGCGGAAGCGACAGCGTGATCGCACGCACCACGGCGGCCCATTCGCTGCCCATCGCCTCGAGGGCGGCCCGCAGCACCTCGATCCCCTCACGGTGCGAGGCGATGAGTGCCTCCGCGATCGGCGAATCACTCAGGGCCGAGAACTCCAGCACGGCCGGCAGATAGTCCGGCAGCTCCTGCGCGTCGAACTCCCACCCTGCCGCACGATAGGCCTCGAGGAACGTGACGAGCGCTGTCCCTCGTTTACGGGTGTCCCCCGTGGCGTAGTAGCTCAGGTAGAGACTGCATTTGCGCTTGAGGTCGAACGTGACCACGTACCGTCGCTGCCACTCGGTCGTGCCCGCGGCTGTCGCAGCCGCGATGAACCCCGTCAGCGCTTCCGCGATCGCTGTGGGCAGAGCGGCCGCACGCTCCTGCAGGAGCGGGAGCCGGGCGAACCAGGCATCGTCGGGATAGTCGAGCAGCAGCGACGCGATCATGTGCGCGGTCGCACGCCGATCGGCGGAGAGCGCCACCGGGGCGATCTCCGCCGGCAGCTCGCGCCGCGGGGTCACGCGCGGCAGGATCGTGCTCATGACTCGTCCCCTCCGTCGGGATCGCCCTTGCCCGTCGTGCGCACGGGCCCTGTCGACTGCGGAGGGAACAGCCCATCCGTGCCGCCGTTGCCATCCCAGTTGAGGAGGTTCACACGGCCGGGCGTCGACGGCCGGTCCGCGCTCTGCCGGTCGGCCAGCATGTGGAAGTTCTCCACGGCGACCGGAACGGATTGCCCGCTGGAGAGTCCGAACGGCCCCGCCCCGCCCATGCCGGGTCCGCCGTCGAAGTCGAGCGAGCACGCCATCTCCTCCAGCGAGTGCGCCTGCTCGGCATGGGCCGAGGGGATGACGTAGCGGTCCTCGTACTTCGCGATCGCGAGCAGGCGGTACATGGCCTCCACCTCTTCGCCGGTCATACCGACCGCCTTGGCGATGCGCTCATCGCGGACATCGTCGATGCTGACCCCGCGCATGTAGGAGCGCATCGCCGCGAGCCGCCGGAGCGCATGCTCGACCGGCCCTCTCTCCCCCGCGCTGAAGAGCTCGGCGAGGTAGCCGAGCGGGATCCGGAGCTTGTCGATCGCCGCGAACAGCGTGCGCGCGTCTTCACCGTCGTTGCCGGAACCCGAGATCACGTCCACGACGGGAGAGAGGGGCGGGATGTACCAGACCATCGGCATCGTCCGGTACTCGGGGTGCAGCGGCAGCGCCACCTCGTACTCCTGGATCAGCCGCCAGATCGGGCTGCGCTGGGCGGCCTCGATCCAGTCCTCCTGGATGCCGTCCCGTCGCGCCTGCTCGATCACGGCCGGATCGTTCGGATCCAGCAGGATGCTGCGCTGCGCCGCGAGGAGCGCCTTGTCGTCTTCCACACTCGCCGCCTCTGCCACGCGGTCCGCGTCGTAGAGCACGAGCCCGAGATAACGGAGCCGCCCCACGCAGGTCTCGGAGCACACGGTCGGCAGGCCGACCTCGATGCGCGGGTAGCACATCGTGCATTTCTCGGCCTTGCCCGTCTTGTGATTGAAGTAGACCTTCTTGTACGGGCAGCCGGACACGCACATCCGCCATCCGCGGCACTGGTCCTGGTCGACGAGGACGATCCCGTCTTCCGCACGCTTGTACATCGCGCCCGAGGGACAGGAGGCGACACACGACGGGTTGAGGCAGTGCTCGCAGATGCGCGGCAGGTAGAACATGAACGCCTTCGAGAACTCCGCCTCGACCTGCTCGCTCATCTTCTGGAGGATCGGGTCGTCCTGCATGGTCTCCATCGAGCCGCCGAGGTCGTCGTCCCAGTTCGCCGACCACGAGATCTTCATGTTCTCGCCGGTGAGGAGGCTCTTCGGCCGAGCGACCGGCACCTGCGCACCCTTCGGCGCGTTGATGAGCATGTCGTAGTCGTAGGTCCACGGCTCGTAGTAGTCGTGGATCTCGGGGAGCTTCGGGTTGGAGAAGATGCGCGCCAGCTTCGCCAGACGACCGCCGCTACGCAGCTTGAGGCGCCCCCGCTTCGTCCGCGTCCACCCGCCGCCCCAGCGCTCCTGGTCCTCGTAGCTGCGGGGGTAGCCGACGCCGGGGCGGGTCTCGACGTTGTTGAACCAGACGTATTCCACACCGGTGCGATTGGTCCAGGCCTGCTTGCATGTGACCGAGCAGGTGTGACATCCGATGCACTTGTCGAGGTTCATCACCATCGACATCTGCGCCATGACCTTCATCAGTACTCGACCTCCTGGTCACGACGACGGATCGTCGTGATCTCATCTCGCTGATTCCCCGTCGGGCCGAGGTAGTTGAACGCCCACGCCAACTGCGCGTAGCCCCCGATCAGATGGCTGGGCTTGAGCAGGATGCGCGTGAGGGAGTTGTGGATACCTCCGCGCTGACCGCTCGTCTCGGCGATCGGCACATCCACCGTGCGATCCTTCGCGTGGTACATGTACACCGTGCCCTCCGGCATCCGGTGCGACACGTTCGCCCGCGCGACGACGACGCCGTTGCGGTTGTACGACTCGATCCAGTCGTTGTCGCGCACGCCGATCTTGTCGGCGTCCTGCGGGCTCATCCAGATGGTGGGACCTCCCCGCGACAGCGACAGCATGAAGAGGTTGTCCTGGTACTCCGAGTGGATGGACCACTTGGAGTGCGGAGTCAGATACCGCACCGCGACCTCGGCCTGGCCCGTCGCACCTCGTTGGGTGCTCCGCCCGGTCGCGCCGACCTTCGGGTCGTCGAACAGCCGGTGCATGTCCAGCGGAGGGCGGAACGTCGGCAGGTTCTCGCCGAGCTCCTCCATCCAGTCGTGATCGAGATAGAAATGCTGGCGCCCGGTCAGGGTGTGCCACGGCTTCAGATGCTCGACGTTGATCGCGAAGGCCGTGTAGCGCCGCCCGCCATGCTCCGATCCGGACCACTCCGGCGAGGTGATAACGCTCCGTGGCTGCACCTGCACGTCGGCGAACGTGATGCGCTTGCCCTCCTCCTCTTCGGCGAGGAAGGCCATCTGCTGTCCGGTGCGCTTCTCGAGTTCGCGGAACCCCTGCACCGCCAGCCGGCCGTTGCTCGTTCCGGAGAACGCCAGGATCATCTCGCACACGCGCTTGTCCGTGTCGAGCCTCACACGTCCGGCGGCCGGCCCGGACGGGAACACCCCGTTGGACTGCGCCAGTGACGCGATCTCCTTGTCGGGCCGGTAGGTGATCGCCTTCGTCGTCATGCCCAGCTTCGCGGTGAGCGGTCCGAGCGACTTCCAGCGCGCGGCGAGCGCGGGATAGTCGCGTTCGACGGGGACGAGCTTCGTCATCGTCACGCCCGGCACGAGAGGCACGTCCTGCGGGACCACGCCGTGCGCGTACGCCATCACGTCGGGGGTGTCGTGCTGCAGCGGGGAGGCCACGATGTCGCGGCGCACACCCAGATGCCCCTCGCAGAGCTCGCTGAATCGCTCGGCGAGCTCGCCGAACAGGTCGTAGTCCGTCTTCGTCTGCCACGGCGGGTTGATGGCCGGGTTGAACGAGTGCAGGAACGGATGCATGTCGGTCGACGACAGGTCGTACTTCTCGTACCAGGTCGCCGCGGGGAAGACGAGGTCGGAGAACAGCGTCGTCGAGGTCATGCGGAAGTCGGCCGTCATGAGCAGATCGAGCTTGCCGACCGGTGCGTCCTCCCGCCACACGATGTCGCGCGGACGAGAGCCTTCCTCCGTCTCGGAAGCGCGGATGGCCGAGTCCGTCCCGAGCAGGTGCTTGAGGAAGTACTCGTTGCCCTTGCCCGACGACCCGAGGATGTTGGCCCGCCACACCGACACGACCCGGGGGAAGTTCTCCGGTGCGTCCGGGTCTTCGACGGCATAGTGCAGCGATCCGTCGTTCAGTGAGTCGACGATGTGCTGCGCGGGCTCCTTGCCCGCGGCTTCGGCCTCGTCGCACAGGTCGAGCGGATTCCGGGAGAAGGTCGGGTAGCTCGGCATCCATCCGCGCTTGACCGACTCGACCAGGCAGTCGGCCGTCGTGCGGCCGGCGAAGGCCCCGCGTGCGAGAGGCGACGAGAGCTGATCCGCGGGCAGCCCGTCGTAGCGCCACTGGTCGGTCGCGAGGTACCAGAAGGCCGTGCCGATCATCTGCCGGGGCGGGCGGTTCCAGTCACCGGCGGTCGCATACTGCGAGTACCCGGTGATGGGCCGCACCTTCTCCTGACCGACGTAGTGCGCCCACCCTCCGCCGTTGACGCCCTGACACCCCGTCATCGTCGTCAGCGCCAGGAACGTGCGGTAGATCGTGTCGGAGTGGAACCAGTGGTTCGTCCCGGCCCCCATCAGGATCATGGATCGACCCCCGGAGCGTTCGGCGTTGTCGGCGAACTCCCGACCGATGCGCGTCGCCTGCTCGGCGGGCACCGCGGTGATCTCCTCCTGCCACGCCGGTGTGCCCGGAGACGTCGGGTCGTCGTAGCCGGTCGGCCAGTGGCCGGGGATGCCGTCGCGACCGACACCGTACTGCGCGAGCATGAGGTCGAACACGGTCGTCACGAGCTTGCCGGCGACTTCGCGGGTCGGTACTCCGCGGACGACGACTCCGGAACCGCCCGCATGCTCGGCGCCGGCCTCGGGCGGGAGGTCGAACCGAGGAAGGGCGACCTCGGCGGCCGCTCCATCCCACGACGCGAGGTCGGCGATGGAGAGCGGAGGTTCGACGCCCTCGAGGTCGAGGTTCCACTTCCCCTCGTCCTCGGGCGTGAACCGGTGTCCGAGCGACCCGTTCGGCACGACGGCGTCGCCGCGCTCGTCGAGGAGCACGGTCTTGAAGTCCGCGCGAACGGCGGCGGCTTCCGCGCCACCCAGGTCGCTCGCGGTGAGGAACTTGCCGGCGACGAGCTGCTCACCGTGCCGCTCGAGCGTCACCAGATACGGGGCATCCGTGAACCGGCGCATGTAGTCCTCGAAACGCTCGGTGCGCTTGTGCACGAAGTGCTCGGTGAGGATGACATGGCCCATCGCCAATGCCAGCGCCGCATCCGTCCCGGGGTGCGGCGCGACCCACTCGTCGGCGAACTTCGTGTTGTCGGTGTAGTCCGGCGAGACAGTGACGACCTTCTGACCGCGGTAGCGCGCTTCAGCCATGAAGTGCGCATCCGGGGTTCGCGTGACGGGCACGTTCGAGCCCCACATGATCAGATACCCCGCGTTCCACCAGTCGGCGGACTCGGGCACGTCGGTCTGGTCGCCGAAGACCTGAGGGCTCGCGACGGGCAGATCCGCGTACCAGTCGTAGAAAGACAGGATCGACCCGCCGAGCAGGTTGAGGAACCGGGCACCGGCGCCGTGCGACACCATCGACATCGCCGGGATCGGAGAGAAGCCCGCGACGCGGTCAGGGCCGTAGGTCTTCACCGTGTGCACATGAGCCGCCGCAGCGATCTCGAGCGCCTCGTCCCAGGTGGTGCGCACGAGCCCGCCCTTGCCGCGCGCGCTCTTGTAGGACCGCGATGCCTCGGGATCGTCGACGATCGACGCCCAGGCCGTCACGGGGTCGCCGTGCTGCGCTTTCGCGGCGCGATACAGTTCGGCGAGCGTGTCGCGGATGTAGGGGTAGCGCACGCGGGTCGGCGAGTAGGTGTACCAGCTGAAGGCCGCGCCACGCGGACAACCGCGCGGCTCGTACTCCGGCGAGTCCGGACCGACCGACGGGTAATCGGTCTGCTGCGCCTCCCACGTGATGATGCCGTCCTTGACATACACCTTCCACGAGCAGGAGCCGGTGCAGTTGACACCGTGGGTCGAGCGGACCACCTTGTCGTGCGCCCACCGGTCGCGGTAGAACACGTCGCCGGAGCGGCCTCCTTCGAGGAAGAGCGACCGGAGGTCTTCCGAGACCTCGCCGCGTCGGAGGAAGCGCCCCATGCCGAGCAGCGCGTCGGCGAGAGGACCATCGGTGGCCGGATGGATGTCATGCGTGGTCGGTGTCATGGCGCAACTCTCAGATCGTGCGGTCAGCTCTTGGCGGGCGCGCCCGGACGCGCGTAGTAGTACCAGGTCAGCGCCGTGCAGAACAGGCACCAGGCGCCGCAGATCACGAAGAACGCGAACGGGGCGACGGCCGACAACGACATCCCGACGATGAACGGTCCGAACGCCGCCACCGCCGAGGTGAAGCCCACGACGCCGCCCGCCTGGCGCTTCGGGAACAGCATCGGCATCTGCTTGAACGTGCCCGCATTGCCCAGGCCGGCGAAGAAGAAGATCGTGATCATTCCGGCCATGAATCCCCAGAACTCGTTCACGTCCGTCGGCGCGAGGAAGAACAGCGTGATGATGGTCCCGGCCGTCATGCCGATGCCCGAGATGAACGTGAACGGCGCCCCGCCGAACCGGTCGCACAGTGGGCCGGCGACTGCGCGCACGAGGGCCCCGAGTGCCGGACCGATCCACATGTAGGCGAGCGGATCGGGCGCGTTCTCGAACCCGCCGTAGACGTTGACGATGATGAGCCCCATCTGCGCCGCGAGCCCCGCATAGGCACCGAAGGTCATCATGTAGATCGCGGTCATGATCCACGTGTGCTTCAGACGGAAGATATCGAGCTGCTCCCGGAAGTTCGCCTGCACCGGAACGCGCCGGAGGAAGACGAAAGCGAGGATGCTCGCCAGCACCGCCCAGGGGATCAGGACGAGGCCGCCGTTGTGCAGCCACATGTTCGCACCGCCGTCGACAGTGGACTGCGGGTCGAGGAACCAGGTGCCCAGGAGCCCGAAACCGATCACCCACGGAACCAGCACCTGGACGACGCCGATGCCGAAGTTGCCGATGCCGGCCTGAAGCCCGAGCGCCGTGCCCTGCATGCGCTTCGGGAAGAAGTAGCTGGTCGACGGCATGTAGCCCGAGAAGACGCCGCCGCCGATCCCCGCCGCGAAGGCGAGCGCCAGGAGCACTGCATAGGGTGTCGACGTGTCGCGCACTGCGAGCGTCCACCCGAGCATGGGGAGGGCGAGCAGGAGCGAGCTCCATCCCACCAGCGCCCTGGTGCCCACGATGGGCGGGAGGAACATGAAGGCGAAGCGGAGGAGACCGCCGGCCAGACCGGGGATCGCCGCCAGCCAGTAGAGCTGCCCCTGGTCGAGGTCGAAGCCGATGGCGTTCAGCCGTGGGGCGATCGCGCTGACCAGGTACCAGGTCGCGAAGCCGAGCAGCAGCGAGTAGGTCGTGATCCAGAGCGTGCGCCAGGCGAGGGATCTGTCCCACGTGGCATCGTCTTCCGGATTCCAGTTGGACAGGTCCTTGGCGAGTGCTTCCCCGAATTTCACGTGCACGATCCCTTCAGAAGACGCAATGTAACGTGTTACATCCAGTATCGTCCGCAGTGTCGTCGTGAAGTGCACTCCGAACCGTGTTTAATCGACGCCCGCAGCAGATCTCCCGCGGTGACTCGTTCCCGGCTCGGGCCGGTCCGCCGCGGCAGTGCGCCCAGTATCCACCTGGCGCTGCCGCTCGACAAGGGGTTCTGCGTCGACCCCGGAGCTGCGCCTCGGCTCAGCGCGTGCGCCCACCCTCGAGCCGCACGACGCGATCGACCGTGCCCGCAGGCGGTGCCACGTGCGAGATCAACAGCACCGACTGCTCCCCCGCCGCCTCGAGCAGGTCGCGCAGCAGCGCGTCGGACGCGTCGGGGTCGACTCCCGCCGTGGGCTCGTCCAGCACCAGCACGGGGAACCCACGCAGCAGGGCGCGGGCGAGCGCGAGGCGCTGCGCCTGACCACCCGACACGAGCACGCCACGGTCGCCGACCCTCGCGTCGAGGCCACCGCGCTCCCGGGCCCACTCCCCGAGGCCGACCCGGTCGAGCACGGCATACAGTTCGTCGTCGGTCGCCGTGTCGCGCGCGAAGAGCAGGTTCTGGCGGATGTCCTCATCGAACAGCTGGGGGCTCTGCTCGCAGAGGCCGATGGTTCGACGCAGCGCCGGCCCCGACATCTCCGCTGCGTCCTGCCCGTCGATCAGGTACTCGCCCTGCACGCGGAGGAAGCCGACGAGTACGGCCGCCAGCGAGCTCTTCCCCGCGCCGCTCGGCCCTGCCACCAGCACCCGCTCTCCTGGATGCAGATCGAGGTCGACCCCCCGGAGCGCAGGAGCGCCGCCGGGCCAGTTCGCGTGAACGCCGCGCATCCGGATCGTCGGCGTGCCGTCGAGCTCGACGTCGTCGCCCGCGTCGGGCCGCAGCTCATCGGGCATCCGCTCCGGCAGCGTGTCGACGATGCGCTCCGCGCTCGAGCGGACGCTCCGCCACGACGCCGCGGCCACCGGAACCGCACCGAAGATCTCGAACACCACCATCGGCACCAGGACTGCGACGGCCAGCCAGGGCCCGTCGATGGAACCGTCGACGAGTCCGGGCGCGGCAGCGGCGAGCGCCCACACGGATGCCGCGCCGGCGACCGCCGAGACGACACCCGCGGCGATGGCCTGCGCGAATGAGGCGCGATCGACGACGCGTCGCAGGGCGGAATCCGCCGCCGCGATCCGCTCGCGCGCCTGCGCCTCGGCACCGTAGGCCAGGAGCACGTCGAGGCTGCCGAAGTAGTCGACCAGCGCGGCCGAGAGCTCGGCCCGTCGCACGGACACGAGCGCTTCGGCACGCGAGCCGAACACCCAACCGAGTCCGATCGCCGCGGCCGCAGCGGCCAACAGGCACACCGCCAGCGTGAGGGCGGCCGGCGGCGAGACGAATGCGATGAAGCCCACGGCCCCGACCGCCACGACCGCGGCGACCCCGAGCGGCTGCACCACACGCAGCGGCAGGTTCTGCAGGTTCTCGACGTCGTCCACCAGAGCCGTGAGCATCTGTCCGCGATCCGTCGCGCCGAGACCGGCCGGAGAGAGCGGGGTCAGCCGCCGCACCATATCGGCCCGCGTCGAGGCGAGTTGGCGCAGCGCCGCATCGTGGCCGCTCAGCCGCTCGAGATAGCGGGTGACGGCGCGGGACACCGCGAAGAACCGCACGCCGACGACCGCGATCGACAGCGGGACGAGCGAGTCGACGATGGACGCGCTCACGATCAGCCAGCCGCTGACCGCCAGCAGGCTCACGGCGGCGGCGGCCGACAGCACGCCCCAGACGAGTCCGGGGACGAAGCGTCCGATCGGCGGCTGCGCGAGCTGCAGGACACCGCGGATCCGTTCGCGACGTGTCGATCCGCTCATGCGTTCGCCCCCAGCACGACGACGTGGTCGGCGATGTGCCGCGTGGTCCGACGGTGCGACACCAGGAGGATGCTCGCCCCGGCATCCGCTCGTGCGCGCAGCGACCGCCAGAGCCGGTCCTCGGTGTCGGGGTCGAGAGCACTCGAGGGCTCGTCGAGCGCGAGCATCCGGCGCGGGTCGGACGCCTGACGGTACAGCGCTCTGGCGACAGCGACGCGCTGCGCCTGACCGCCCGACAGACCGCTGCCCTGCACGCCGAGTTCGAGGGCGGGGTCGATGCCCTCCGCACAGGCGTCGTCGAGCGCCACTCGGATGCGGTCGGCATCCGGTTCCGGATCGCCGAGTGCGACGTTCGCCGCCACCGTCCCCCGCATCAGCCCCGGAGTCTGCCCGGCCCAGGCGAGCCAGGCCGCCGGGGAGAGCCCACGGAGGTCGCGCCCGGCGAAGGCGGCCATCCCGTCGAAGTCGGCCGCGCCCCGGAGTGCCGCGAGCAGGGAGGACTTGCCCGCGCCGCTCGGCCCCTCGATCAGCGTGATCGTTCCGGGCTCGGCGGTGAACGACACGGGAGGCAGGTCCCGCACGCGCAGCCCTTCGACCACGAGCGCTCCCGCATGCGCCGGTCCCGCCGGTGCCACTTGCAGGATCGAATCACGGATGCCGGACGATTCGCCGGCGATTCCTCCTGCATCCGTGGAACCGTCCTGCATCTGTACCCGGGCCCGTGCCGCGTCGAGCACCTCGAACACGTCTTCGGTCGCCGCGACCCCCTCGGCGGCCGCGTGGAACTGCACCCCCACCTGCCTGATCGGCAGGAACGCCTCGGGTGCGAGCAGCAGCACGAACAGCCCGACCTCGAGTGTCAGGTCGCCTGACAGCAGCCGGAACCCGACCGACACCGCGATCAGTGCGACCGCGAGCGAGGCCAGCAGCTCCATCGCGAAGCCGGACAGGAACGAGAACCGCAGCACCTTCATGGTCTCGCGGCGGTACTCGTCGGCGGTGACCTCGATGCGGTCGGCCGCCCGCCGGTCACGACCGAACAGCCGCAGCGTCGACAGCCCCTGCACCGTGTCGGCGAAGCGGGCGGCGAGGCGCTGCAGCGTCTGCCACTGCCGCGTCTGCACGGTGCGGGTCGCCATCCCGATGAGGATGAGGAACAGCGGGATCAGCGGCAGGGTGATGATCGCGGTGAGCCCGCTCGGCCAGTCCTGCCACCACATCACGGCCACCACCACGGGCGTCGCGATCACGGTCAGCACGAGCTGCGGGATGTAGCGGGCGAAGTACGCGTCGAGCGCTTCCAGTCCGTGTCCCGCGGTCACGGCGAGCTCGGTCTGGTTCCGCTGCGCGAGCCACCCCGGTCCCAATCGACCGACTGCGGAGATCAGGGCCGAGCGCAGCTGCATCCCGGTCTTCGCGGCGGCCCGGGTGCCCGCGGCATCCGAGGCGGCGATCAGCAGCCCGCGCAGCAGCGCCGTGAGCAGCAACCAGATCAGGGATGCCGAGACGTCACGCCCCGCGATCGCCCCGGTGACGGCATCCGTCAGCAGCCAGGCGAAGACGATAACGACCGCCGTCTGGACGACGCCGATCAACGCGGATGCCGCGAGGAACCCCCTCGCGGCACCCGCGTAGCGCAACAGTCTCGGATCGACGGGTTTCACGCGTGCGCCGGAGCCCCCTCGATGGACTTCCGGGTGACGCGCTTACGGAACACCCAGTAGGTCCACGCCTGGTACGCGAGCACGAGCGGCATCGCGATCAGGGCGGTCCAGCTCATGATCTGCAGCGTATACGGGGTGCTGGATGCGTTGGCGATCGTGAGGCTGTAGGCCGGGTCGATCGTCGACGGCATCACGAACGGGAACAGGGCGGCGAACAGCATCACCACGGCGAACAGCACCGTGAGCATGCCGGAGAAGAACGCCCAGCCGTCGCGCCGAACGAGCGAGAGCCCGACAGCTGCGATGAGACTGACCGCCGCGAGCGCACCGGCACCGATGACGAGCCAGAGCAGCGGAGCCTCGCGCCCCATCGCGATCGCGACCGTCCAGATCACCGTTGCGGCCGCCACGAGGATGGTCGGGATGGCCGCCCTCTTCGCCAGACGCCGCGCATCCTCGTGCACCTGACCGTCGGTCTTGAGCGCGACGAAAAGCACGCCGTGCAGGAAGAACAGCAGCAGCGTGGTGACGCCGACCAGCAGGGCATACGGGTTCAGCAGCGCGAAGAAGCCGCCGACGTAGATGTGGTTCTCGTCGATCGCGACGCCCTGCACGATGTTGCCGAAGGCGACGCCCCACAGCAGCGCCGGCACGACCGAGCCGATCACGATCATCCGGTCGAAGCCGGCCTTCCACTTCGCGCTGTCGCGCTGGTGCCGGTACTCGAACGAGACGCCGCGCAGGATCAGCGCGAGCAGGATCAGCAGCAGCGGCAGGTAGAACCCGCTGAACAGCGTCGCGTACCACTCGGGGAACGACGCGAACAGCACGGCGCCGGCGACGATGACCCAGGTCTCGTTGAGATCCCAGACCGGACCGATCGTGTTGATGACCTGACGGCGCGAGACGTCGTCCTTGCCGAGGAACGGCAGCGACATGCCGACTCCGAAGTCGAACCCGTCGAGCACGAAGTAGCCCACGAAGAAGAAGGCGACGATGAAGAACCAGAGTGTTGCGAGATCCATGATGCTCCTCCCTCTCAGTAGACGACCGACGGCAGCTGGGCCGTCTCCTCGTGCGGTTGCTCGTCGGTGTCCGGTCCCTTCTGCGCGGCCCGGATGATGAGGCGGATCTCGACGACGGCGAGCGCCGCGTAGATCGCCGTGAACGAGATCAGCGAGATCAGCACCTCGAGGCCGCTGACTCCCGGCGAGACACCGTCCTGGGTGGTCATCAACCCGAACACGATCCAGGGCTGTCTGCCCATCTCGGTGAAGACCCAGCCCATGATGTTGGCGGCGAGCGCGAGCGGGAACGACCAGATCGCGAGCTTCCACATCCACTGCGCCGGCGGCTTCTTGGCGCCCTTGCGGGTGAGCCAGAGGCCGGCGACGGCGACGAGTGCGGCCGCGATGCCCAGGCCGATCATCCAGCGGAACGCCCAGTACGTGATCCACAGGACCGGGGCGAAGTCCTCGAGCCCCGTCGCGGCGTACGTCTGGGCGTACTCGGCGTTCAGGTCGTTGATGCCGTGCACGCACGCGTCGAGCGTGTGCGTCGACAGCAGCGACAGCAGGTACGGCACCCGGATCGAGAACAGCTCGGAGCTGCCGTCCGGCGTGCCCAGGGTGAAGAGGCTGAAGGAGGCATCCGGTCCGCAGACCGTGTTGAACGTCGCCTCCGCTGCCGCCATCTTCATCGGCTGCGCGGCATACATCGCGAGTCCGAGCTGGTCGCCCGTGAGCACGACCCCGGCGGTCGAGACGATCATCG
Source organism: Microbacterium sp. Cr-K20 (assembly GCF_000708325.1). Lineage (NCBI taxonomy): Bacteria > Bacillati > Actinomycetota > Actinomycetes > Micrococcales > Microbacteriaceae > Microbacterium > Microbacterium sp. Cr-K20. Next base: position 47,515 of record NZ_JARE01000064.1, read on the forward strand.
CCCACAGCCCGAACTTGAGCGAGATGCGCATCGTGTCGAAGTGCTGGCCGCGCGAGAGATGCCAGGCCGACACCGAGATGACGACACCGGCGGCGAACATGAACGCGCCGAAGATCGTGTGCGGGAACGCGGCGAGCGCGACGGGGTTGGTCAGCAGGGCCCAGAAGTCGGTCAACTCGGCGCGGTTGGTCGCCTCGTTGAAGGTGTAGCCGACCGGGTTCTGCATGAACGCGTTGGCCGCGATGATGAAGTACGCCGAGAGGATGCTGCCGATCGAGACGCACCAGATCGTGGCGAGGTGGAGTTTCTGCGGGAGCTTGTCCCAGCCGAAGATCCACAGTCCGATGAACGTCGCCTCGAAGAAGAACGCGAGGAGCCCCTCGAAGGCGAGCGGGGCGCCGAACACGTCGCCGACGAAGCGGGAGTAGTCCGACCAGTTCATGCCGAACTGGAACTCCTGCACGATGCCGGTGACGACGCCCATGGCGAAGTTGATCAGGAAGATCTTGCCGAAGAAGCGGGTCAGGTGCAGGTACTGGACCTTGCCGGTGCGCACCCACGCGGTCTGGAAGATCGCGGCCACCAGGGCCATGCCGATCGTCAGCGGAACGAAGAGGTAGTGGTAGACGGTCGTCAGCCCGAATTGCCATCGGGCGAGAGCGAGCGGATCAAGCCATTCCATGCGCTACTCCTGTTCTGTGAGGCCGTTGCCCCGCGCCGTGACGCCGCAGCGTCGTTCCCTCAGCCGTCCGCGCCGTGGCGTCGCGCAGCTGGACGGTGCAATCCGATGCGAGGACCGCGTCGCGGACGCACTCGGCTTCGAGTGGTCCGCCGGCCTCGTTCAGCACGCTCTGCATGAGCTCGAGATGCACGCGGCACAGCATCGGACGGTCCTCCGACCGACTGGCCGCATGCGGGCACGGGCTGAGGTCGACCGAGAGGCTGCCGTCGTCGACGACCGGCTCGAAGCCGCTCTCTTCCAGGTGCTCCACCAGCGCGTCGAGCTGATACGTGGCCTCACGGCCGAGGTCGGACGCCGCGTCGGGAATCATGCTGCGCATCAGGTCGCCCCGACGCGCAGCCGCCTTGGCCTTGTCGCGCGCCACCGGGCTGGACGCCCCCGGCGCGCCCGTGGCGGCCCGGTAGAGGGTGCGCGGTCGTCCGCGCGTCTTGCGGTGCTCGACGGTCGGGATGACGTGGCCGCCTTCGATCAGGCGCTGCAGGTGCTCGCGGACCGTGTTGGGATGCAGACCCGTGGCCTCGCACAGCTCCGCGATCGTCAGTTCGGCGCGCGCCCTCGTGCTTCCCGCCTCGAAGAGCAGGTGCAGTATCTGCACCCGGGAGTAGCTCGATATCGGCCCGCAAACGGACCCGCCGTTGGCCATGGTCCCAGTATCCCGTGATACCGGGACTTTGCACCGGTGTCCGGCCGTGAATAAACACCTGGTCGATAGGGATGTCCGATCCCGGCGATAGCCTGGCAGCATGGCCACCCGAAAACCCGCTCCTCCAGCCTACGTCTGCACGGAATGCGGGTGGACCACCGCCAAGTGGGTCGGCCGCTGCGGCGAATGCCAGCAGTGGGGCACGGTCCAGGAGCAGGCGGCGCAGACCGGCATCCTCCGACGCGTCGGCCCCGTCGCTCCGACGGCGGATCGCGCGGCACGACCGATCACGCAGATCACGACGCAGGATGCTCCGCGGCGCTCGAGCGGCGTCGGGGAGTTCGACCGGGTGCTCGGCGGCGGCATCGTGCCCGGAGCCGCGATCCTGCTCAGCGGCGAGCCGGGCGTCGGCAAATCGACGCTGTTGCTCGAGGTCGCGGCCCAGGCGGCTCGCGGCGGTCGCCGTGTCCTGTACGCGAGTGCCGAGGAGTCACCGGGCCAGGTGCGCCTGCGCGCCGAACGTACCGGCGCCCTGCACGACGAGCTGTACCTGGCGAGCGAGACCGACCTGGCGACCATCCTCGGCCACATCGACGAGGTCAAGCCGCAGCTCGTGATCGTCGACTCGGTGCAGACCGTCTCGTCGTCGCTGATCGACGGTGCCGCCGGGCAGCCGAGCCAGGTGCGCGAGGTCGCGGCGACACTGATCCGCATCGCGAAGGACCGCGATCTGCCGATCATCATCGTCGGCCACGTGACGAAAGACGGCCAGGTCGCCGGCCCCCGCGTGCTCGAGCACCTGGTCGACGTGGTGTGCCATTTCGAGGGCGACCGGCAGACGTCGCTGCGCTTCATCCGCGCGCTCAAGAACCGCTTCGGTCCGACCGACGAGGTCGGCTGCTTCGAGATGACGGGTGACGGAATCGCCGAAGTCCCCGACCCTTCTGGGCTCTTCCTCTCGCAGGGTGCCACCGAGCCGGGAACCTGCGTCGCGATCTCCCTCGAGGGGCGCCGCGCGCTGCCCGTCGAGGTGCAAGCACTCACGGTGCCCAGCAACGCTCCGAATCCCCGCCGCATCGTGCACGGGGTCGACTCGTCGCGCGTGGCGATGGTGCTGGCGATCCTCGAACGGCGCGCGAACATCAAGACGAGCACGCTCGACGTCTACGTGTCGACCGTGGGCGGGGTGCGCTTCACCGAACCGGCAGCCGACCTCGCGATCGCCATCGCGGTGGCCGGCTCCATCCAGCAGTTCTCGGTGCCGCGCACGGTCGCCGCCGTGGGCGAGCTCAGCCTCGCCGGCGAGATCCGTCCGGTCACCCAGGCGGCGCAGCGTCGGTCCGAGGCCGCCCGGCTCGGCTACGAGCAGGTCGTCGACGACCGGTCGAAGACCCTCCGCGCCGCGCTCGGGGACGTGCGCGCACGCAACACGTCACGCCGTTCCGATCACGACGTCCCGCCGTTCTGATCGACCCCGGCGGGTCGCTGCAGCCCCCGAGGGTCTCGGCTCTCAGGCGTCGAGCGCCTTGAGCAGCTCGACCGGGTCCGCCTGCATCGGATGCGGGCCCGCGATGTCGAGGAACACGGTCGTGATCGGATGCGCCGCCAGGAAGCTCCGGAGCCAGTCTGACGTGTAGATGCCCACGCCGGGCGGGAGGTTGGCGGGCTTGTTCTTCGCGTCACTGAACAGCAGCAGCGCGAGGTCGCCGGTCTTCGCGTCACGGTAGGTCCATACCTCTCCGCTGTCGAGCGGATTGTCGCGGGCTCCCGGCTTGATCAGCGGCACGACCGTGGTGCCGTTACGGAGGGCGAGGGCGACCGCTGCGACGTCCTGCTTCTCGAGCGCCAGGGCCAGAGCCTCCGAACGGAAGTCCTCGGGGGCGGGCTTCTTCTTCCCGGGTTTCGCCTTTTTCGCTGCCATGCATCCAGCTTATGCAGACGGCGAGGCGCCGCGCGCGGAATCGACAGCGGAGACGTAAGGGGCCCTCTCGAGTCCTCCATTGGGGACTGGGGTACTCGAGAGGGCCCTCGGACTCTCGGTGCGGCGATGTCGAAGCGCTGGGGACGCTGTAGTTCGACGCCACTGGGGATGGCATGTTGCCGCATGATGCGGAGAGTCACCTCAATGGTATCCCAAAGATCCGCGCCTGTCTGCCTCAGACAGCCGAGGATGCCAAGGTCGCGCCTTTCCGCATGGGAAGCCGCTCAACGCGACGCATTTCGAAGGCGCTGCGGCGCGTACGCTTCGAACTCCGGGACGGATCAGTACAGGAGGATCTGCGTGGTCGTGAGGCTCGTGAACCCGCCGATGGAAACCTCGACGTGGTACGAGGCTCCCCCGCCGGGAGCGCGCTGACGGTTCTCCTGGTCGCAGGTCTCGACGCTCGAGCGGGTGCGATCCCAGGTCACCGGGTCTTTGCTGGTGACGGTCGTGCCGGCGGTGAGCGTCGCGATCATGCTGCTCGGGTTCTCCTGGCAGTCCGTCGACCGCCACCAGACGTCGGCGCCGCTGGAGATCGTGAAGACCTGCGTCGTCGAGCCGACATCGAGCGTGCAGTCCTTCGTGCCCTTGTTGGTCAAGGAGATGGAGAGCTTCGGCAGGACACCCGCGGCATAGGTCTCCGCATCCGTGACCGCCGAGACCTCGACGTCTTTCGCCTCGCAGGCGACGATCGCCGGCGTCTGCTCGGACGAAGGGCTCGGCGACGGCGACTCGGCGTCGGTCGTCGGGGTCGTGGTGGGTGTCTGCGACGACGAGGATGTCGGCTTCGGAGAGGCATCCGCGGCTGCCCAGGGCTTCGCGATCAGGAGCCAGATCCCGATGCCGATCGCGGCGACGAGCAGGATGAGCCCGATCACCACGACGAGTCGCCGACGACGATAGACGGCAGCGGAAGGACGGGGCATGGTTCCAGGTTAAGCGATCGTGCCCGTGCAGCCTGGGAGGCCGCGGCGGTGGTCTGCGGTGCGCCCTCAGAGCACCTTGAGCATGCGCGTGTTGCCGAGCGTGTTCGGCTTGACGTGCGCGAGATCGAGGAACTCCTCGACACCCGCGTCACCGCTGCGCAGCAGCTGGGAGTACACGTCGGGGTCGACGACCTGCTCGCCGATCGGAGTGAAGCCGCGGCGGCTGAAGAACTCGACCTCGAACGTGAGGCAGAACAGGCGCGACAGCCCGAGCGTGCGCGCGTTCTCCTCGAGACGATCGACGATGGCCCGGCCGACCCCGTGGTGCAGCCAGTCATCCTGCACGAGCAGGGTGCGCACCTCGCCGAGGTCTTCCCAGAACACGTGCAGCGCGCCGCATCCGATCAGCACACCGTCAGCCTCGGCGACGACGAACTCCTGCACCGCGCCGTAGAGGACCGCCAGGTCTTTGCCGAGCAGGATGCGCTGCTCCACAAGAGGCTGCAGCAGGTTGCGGATGCCGACGATGTCGGCGCTGCGGGCCGGTCGGACGATGTACTCGCTCACGGGACAAGCCTAGAACCCACGACCCGTCGCCGTCTGTGCCGGACACAGGAAAGGGGCGGATGCCGCAGCATCCGCCCCTTTCGCGATTCAGCCTTCGTGATTCAGCCGGAGGTCACTCCCCGCTGGCGACCGCCAGGTCGGGGGTGCCGGCGATCGCGCCGCCGCCGGTGTTGGCACCGACCGCGACCTTCTCGCCGCGCGGGCCGTGCTCGAACAGGAACTCCCCGTCCTTCGCGTCGACCTTGACGTGGTCGCCCGAGTTGAGCTCACCGTGCAGGATCTTCTCCGACAGACGGTCCTCGACCTCGTGCTGCATCGCGCGACGCAGCGGTCGGGCGCCGAGCGCCGGGTCGAAGCCGATCTCGATGAGACGCTCCTTGGCGGCCTGCGACAGCTCGATCGTCATGTCGCGGTCCAGCAGACGCTCGCCGAGGCGCTTGGCGAACAGATCGACGATCTGCACCAGCTCGGTCTTGGACAGCTGCGGGAACACGATGATGTCGTCGACACGGTTGAGGAACTCGGGCTTGAAGTGCCGCTTGAGCTCTTCGTTCACCTTGCCCTTCATCCGGTCGTAGCTGGTCGAGTCGTTGCCCTCGATCTGGAAGCCGACGGGACCGCCCGCGATGTCACGTGCACCGAGGTTGGTAGTCATGATGATGACCGTGTTCTTGAAGTCCACGATCCGACCCTGGCCGTCGGTGAGCCGACCCTCTTCGAGGATCTGCAGCAGCGAGTTGAAGATGTCGGGGTGAGCCTTCTCGATCTCGTCGAAGAGCACCACGCTGAACGGCTTGCGGCGCACCTTCTCGGTGAGCTGGCCACCCTCTTCGAATCCGACGAATCCGGGAGGGGCGCCGAACAGACGCGAGACCGTGTGCTTCTCACCGAACTCGCTCATGTCGAGCGAGATGAGAGCCGCCTCGTCGTCGAACAGGAACTCGGCGAGCGCCTTGGCGAGCTCGGTCTTTCCGACACCCGTGGGGCCGGCGAAGATGAACGAGCCCGAGGGACGCTTCGGGTCCTTGAGACCGGCACGCTGACGACGGATGGTCTTGGAGAGGGCGGCGATCGCCTCTTCCTGACCGACGACGCGCTGGTGCAGGGCCTTCTCCATGAAGACGAGTCGGCTGGACTCCTCTTCCGTGAGCTTGAACACGGGGATGCCGGTGGCCTGTGCGAGCACCTCGGCGATCAGACCCTCGTCGACGACCGCGGAGGTCGCGACGTCGCCCGCACGCCACTGCTTCTCGAGACGCAGACGCTCGGCGAGGAGGCTCTTCTCCTCATCGCGGAGGGATGCGGCCTTCTCGAAGTCCTGCTCCTCGGAGGCGACTTCCTTCTGCTCGCGCACCGTGGCGATCTTCTCGTCGAACTCACGCAGCTCGGGCGGGCTCGACAGGATCGACAGACGCAGGCGTGCGCCGGCCTCGTCGATCAGGTCGATCGCCTTGTCCGGAAGGAACCGGTCGGAGACGTAGCGGTCGGCGAGGTTCGCCGCGGCCACGATCGCACCGTCGGTGATCTGCACCTTGTGGTGCGCCTCGTAGCGGTCGCGCAGCCCCTTGAGGATGTTGATGGTGTGCGGCAGCGTCGGCTCGTTGACCTGCACCGGCTGGAAGCGGCGCTCGAGCGCCGCATCCTTCTCGAAGTGCTTGCGGTACTCGTCGAGCGTGGTGGCACCGATGGTCTGGAGCTCACCACGAGCGAGGAGCGGCTTCAGGATGCTGGCCGCGTCGATCGCACCCTCGGCGGCACCCGCACCCACGAGGGTGTGGATCTCGTCGATGAAGACGATGATGTCGCCGCGCGTGCGGATCTCCTTGGTGACCTTCTTCAGACGCTCCTCGAAGTCACCGCGGTAGCGGGAACCGGCGATGAGGGAGCCGAGGTCGAGCGAGTAGAGCTGCTTGTCCTTCAGCGTCTCGGGCACATCGCCCTTGACGATCGCCTGGGCCAGACCCTCGACGACGGCGGTCTTGCCGACGCCGGGCTCGCCGATCAGGACGGGGTTGTTCTTGGAGCGGCGGGAGAGGATCTGCATGACCCGCTCCGCCTCCTTCTCGCGCCCGATCACCGGGTCGAGCTTGTTGTCGCGCGCGGCCTGGGTGAGGTTGCGACCGAACTGGTCGAGCACCGCGGAACCACCCTGGGTGCCGGCAGGCGAGTCGTTGGTCTGCGCGCCGACGGATGCCGGCTCGCGGCCAGGGGCTCCGGAGAGCAGCTGGATGACCTGCTGGCGGACCTTGTTGAGGTCGGCGCCGAGCTTGACGAGCACCTGAGCGGCGACGCCCTCGCCCTCACGGATGAGGCCGAGCAGGATGTGCTCGGTGCCGATGTAGTTGTGGCCGAGCTGCAGGGCCTCGCGGAGGCTGAGCTCGAGCACCTTCTTGGCGCGCGGCGTGAACGGGATGTGCCCGGTCGGCTGCTGCTGACCCTGGCCGATGATGTCCTGCACCTGCTCGCGCACGGCGTCGAGGGAGATGCCGAGGCTCTCGAGGGCCTTGGCGGCGACGCCTTCACCCTCGTGGATGAGGCCGAGCAGGATGTGCTCGGTCCCGATGTAGTTGTGGTTGAGCATCTTCGCCTCTTCTTGGGCGAGGACGACCACTCGACGGGCTCGGTCCGTGAATCTCTCGAACATGCTGTGACTCCTTATTCGCACGGGGCGAAGACGCGTGAAGCGCTTGTACATCGAGAGTAACCACCGCGCAGGGCACGTATGCCCGTGTTCGCCGTGGGCATACCGGGGCTTGACCGTGTTATCGACAGTCGTTATGTTAACGACAGTCGATAACAACCGAACTCAAGGAGGCAGCGATGCGCACCAGTGAAGGACGCCCCTCACTCGTCGACGGGATCGCCCTCGGACTCATCGCCACCGGCGCCGTCAGCGTCGGGATCGGCGCGATCGTCGCCGTGACCTCGGCCGCAACCGAGATCTTCGGCACCGCGCCGACCGTGTCGATACCCGTGCACGACGTCGACCTGACCGCGCTGGACGGAGTCTCCGGCGTGAGCGCGGCGACGGTCGACACCGCGCTCGTCACGGTTCCGGCGATGCCTTCGGGTGCCCGCTGGATGCTGCTCCTCGAGACGCTGCTCCCGGCCCTCGCGACCGTGGCGCTGTGCGCCGGCGTCTGGTGGCTCGGCGTCTCCCTCATCCGCTCACGGCCCTTCCGCGCATCGCTCGGCTGGATGTTCGCGGTAGCCGCCATCCTGATGATCGCCGGCTCGCTGTTCGGACAGTTCGCCGGCGGCATCGGCCGGGCCATGATCGTGCAGGACCTCGCGAACACCGACCCGCAGGTCGAGGACGTGCTGTGGACGCTCCTCGTGCAGTTCGACCTCGCACCCGTGGGCTGGGCGTTCGCCCTCGCCCTCGTCGCCGGTCTGTTCGAGATCGGCCGAAGACTGCAGCGCGACACGGAAGGACTCGTCTGATGACCACGACGAACACGACCACCAGAGCCACCCGATCCGAGACGGCGGATGCCATCACCGTGATCCTCTACGCCGCCGCGGCGCTGGTCACGGTCGCGTTCGCCACGATGCTGCGCGTCGCGAGCACCTTCCGCGAGACCGGAATCGCCTGGACGATCCCGATCGACCAGCAGCCGATCTCGGCGACGACCGACTCGGGCGCCATCTCGATCGAAGGGTTCGCCGACGAGGCGATGATCATCGCGAGCGGCGTGGATACGGTGTCGATCGTCGCGATCGTCGCCGCCATCGCGCTGTGGGCTCTCGCGGCACTCCTCGTCATCGCGAGCGTGACCCTGGTCGCCTGGAACTTCCTGCGCGGCCGGTTCTTCGTCCGCGCGAACGTCTGGGCGTTCAACGCGATCGGCTGGACGCTCGTGGCAGCTCCGATCCTGATCGTGATGCTGGAGACCATGGGGCGCAACGGCGTGACGAGCGCTCTCGGTCTCGGCGAGGGCGAGCCCGTACATCTGGTCGAGTTCTGGACGATCGCGCCGTTCTTCGCCACGGGGGTGACTGTCGGACTGGTCGCCGTCGCATTCCGCCGCGGCATCCGCCTGCAGCACGAGAAGGCGGCGCTCGAGAAGGAGACGGAGGGACTCGTCTGATGCTCACCTTCGGATCTGACGAACTCGGACAGTCCCTGCTCTACATCGGGATCGGGCTCGCGGTGATCGCCCTGATCGTGGCGGTCGTCGTATGGAACAGTCGCCGCCGTGGGAGCCGCACCGTCGCCCTCGATGCCGCCCTCACCCTCTCCGCGTGGTGGATCCTGCTCTCCGCCGTGGGCGCAGTGATCGTCATCGCGAAAGCGTTCACCGTCAACTGGGCCGAGCTCCACGGCGAGACGAACGTCTGGGTGGCATGGCCGGCGGACCTTCCGTGCTCCGAATTCGGCGACAGCGCGACGACCATGCTCACCTGCAGCGGGTCGTCGCTCGCGGATTTCACGGTCGGGAACGCCTCCCTCGGGCTTCGCCTCCTCGCCGCAGCGGCCCAGCTGAGCACCCTCGCCCTGACGACCATGCCCGCCGTGATCCTCGCGGTCATCTGCTTCCACACCCTGCGCGGACGCGTGTTCTCGCGCACGGTCACGCGGGCTCTCGTGGGCGGCGCGATCGCCGTCCTCGTGTTCGGCGTCGCCGCCGACCTCCTGGGCGGGATCGCTGCGACCGCCGGGCTGCGCGAGGTGTTCCCGCCTGACAGCGAGTGGTACCCCTCGGCCTACCAGCTCACCGTCACCCCGCTCCCGTTCGGAGCCGCGCTCGCCCTCGTGGCCCTCGCCGCGGTCTTCCGCCAGGGGACGGGGCTCGAGCAGGACAGGGCGCGTCTGCAGCAGGAGACCGAGCGCCTGCAGAAGGACACGGAGGGACTGGTGTGACCCCGGCCGAGAGCGACGACGAACTCACCGGCATCCACTGCCGGCTCGACGAACTGCTCGCCGACCGCGGGATGACCCTGACCGAGCTCAGCGCCACGGTGGGGGTGAGCATCGTGAACCTGTCGGTGCTGAAGAACGACCGCGCCCGCGCCATCCGGTACTCCACGCTGCGCGCGATCTGCGAGGCGCTCGACTGCGAGGTGGGTGAGCTGCTCGTGCTGGCTCCGCGCTGACGCAGGCAGATGTCTGCGTTCACGAGTATGCTTGTCTGCATGCGAACCACCTTGAACCTCTCCGAAGCCCTCGCGGCCGAGGCGAAGGCGCGCGCAGCCGCGGAGGGCCGAACCTTCACGAGCTTCATCGAAGAGGCCCTGCGGGAGCACTTGGCGAAGCTCCAACCCGCTGCGCCCGCCGAGCCCCTTCCGACTTTCGGCAACCCGCGCACCTCACGATTCCTGGTAGACATCGACGACCGCGACGCGCTGTGGGAAGCGCTGGAAGAGACTCCGATCCGGTGATCGTTCCCGACGTCAACATCCTCGTTTACGCGTTCCGTGCCGACTCCGCGGAACATCAGACCTACGCCCCATGGCTGAACGAGGTGCTCACCCTCGAACCGATCGGCGTCTCGGACACGATCCTGAGTGGGTTCGTCCGCATCGTCACCCATCCTCGGATCACCACGGCCCCGGCACCGATCGACGCGGCGATGGCCTTCACCCGCAGCCTCGTCGCCGCCCCGCGCACACAGTGGCTCACGGCAGGGGCACCGGCCTGGAACCGGCTCGACGATCTCGCCGCAAGCGATCAGGGCATCCGCGGGAACCTCGTGCCCGACGCGTACATCGCCGCGCTCACTCTGGCGAACGGCGCACGTCTCGCCACCCGCGACCGCGGCTTCGCCCGATTCCCCGACCTGAAATGGTTCGATCCGGCGACGGACGCGCAAGCCCGCGGCGGCAGCTGAGCGAACAGCGTCATCGTTCGTCATATCCGCCCAGGGAATTCCCAGGCGGTCATAGCGTTGGGCCTCAGGGCGCGCACTCGGCGCGCCGTGATCCTGGAGTCCCCACCCTCATGAGCACCACCGCACGCGCCCAGAAGGCGCCTGACACCCGCGGGCCGGTCCGGAAGCTGCTGACCTCGTTCGGCTTCCAGATCCTCGCAGCCCTCGTCCTCGGCATCGCCGCCGGTCTGATCGGCCGCCAGCTCGGAGCCACGGCGGAGAACCCCAACGGTCTGTCGGCCACCCTCGACACGATCGGCAACTCGTATGTGACGCTGCTGCGCGCCGCTGTCGTCCCGCTGATCTTCACGGCCATCGTCGCCAGCATCTCGAACCTGCGTCGCGTGCAGAACGCCGCACGCCTGGCCGGCCAGACGATCCTGTGGTTCGCGATCACCGCCTTCATCGCGGTCATCATCGGCATCGTGCTGGGTCTCGTGATCCAGCCGGGCAACCGCGCCGGAGAGGGTCTCGAGACCGGGGAGCCGTACACCGTGGGCACCTGGTGGAACTTCCTGCTGGGCCTGGTCCCGCAGAACTTCCTCGGCCTGACGGTCAACACCTCGCCCGGCGCAGCCGACGGCACGTTCTCGTCGAGCGTGGGCTTCAACATCCTCCAGGTCATCGTGGTCGCGGCCGTCATCGGCATCGCGGCACTCAAGGCCGGCAAGAAAGCCGAGCCCTTCCTCGTCTTCACCGAGTCGCTGCTGAAGGTCATCCAGCGCGTGCTGTGGTGGATCATCCGCATCGCCCCGCTCGGCACCTTCGGTCTCATCGGCTCGGCCGTGATCAAGTACGGCTGGGAGAAGCTCGCCTCGCTCGGCTGGTTCGCGGCCGCCGTCTACATCGGCCTCGCGCTCGTGCTGTTCGTCGTGTACCCGATCCTGGTGCGCACGCACGGCCTGTCGATCAAGCAGTACTTCTCGGGTGTCTGGCCCGCCGTGCAGCTGGCGTTCGTCAGCCGCTCCTCGATCGGCACGCTGCCCCTCACCGAGCGCGTCACCGAGCGCAACCTCGGCGTCCCGCGCTCCTACGCGTCGTTCGCCGTGCCGCTGGGGGCGACCACCAAGATGGACGGCTGCGCCGCGATCTACCCGGCCATCGCCGCGATCTTCGTCGCCCAGTTCTTCGGCATCGAGCTGAACTTCGTGCAGTACCTGCTGATCGTGATCGTCTCGGTCGTCGGCTCGGCGGCCACCGCCGGCACCACCGGCGCGGTCGTCATGCTCACGCTGACGCTGTCGACCCTGGGCCTGCCGCTCGAGGGCGTCGGGCTGCTGCTCGCGATCGACCCGATCCTCGACATGGGCCGCACCGCGGTCAACGTCGCGGGCCAGGCGCTGATCCCGACCATCGTCGCCAAGCGCGAGGGCATCCTGAACGAGGAGCTCTACAACGCGCCGCGCGAGGGCCTGCCCTTCGCCGACGACTCCGGCGACGACGACGCTCCCGAAGCGGATGCCACCTCCGACAAGGAGCCGGTCGGCGCACGCTGACCCACTCCCGCCTCGCACAGAGCGCCCCGCCCCTTCTCGGGACGGGGCGCTCTGGCGTTTCAGGTCAGGCCCGGCTCTGCTGACGGGTGGCGCCGCGGGTGTCGAGCGCGAGCTCCTCGGCATCCATCGCGGCGATCAGCTCGCGCATGACCTCTTCGTCGAGGTTGCCGGCATCACGCTCGGCGAGGAGGATCTCGCGCCGCACCTGCAGCCATCCCCGGGACAGGGCGACGAGGTCTTCGTAGGACGGGCGGCTCGCGGCATCCTCCACCTTCTGCGCCTCGTCGGTGTCCTTCTCGACCCGCGTCATGCGCTTCGTGAACGCGTCGAACACACCGAGGTCGACCTCGCCGTACTTCGCCTCCCACTCGACGCGCCTCTCGGCGAGGAACTTCTTCCCGGCCTCGCGGCTCTTCGCCCGCACTTCGGCGAGCGCCGCTTCGTCTTCCTTCTCATCGGCGTCGCTGGCGATCCCGAGGCTCCGGATGAGCAGCGGCAGCGTGAGCCCCTGCAGCAGCAGCGTGCCGACGGTGACGATGAAGGCGACCACGACGATGGCGTGCGAGGCTTCGGCGTCGAGCGTCGCGAGGTCGGCGGCGGCCACCGCGATCGCGAGGGTGACCACGCCGCGCATGCCCGCCCAGGAGATGACGGCGCTGTCCTTCCAAGTGAGCTTGAGCCCCGCCATCCGGTCGCGCACGATCTGGCTGCGAAGCTCGTCGGCCGTGTAGTCCCCCCAGCGCCGGGACTTGCGGTGCCGCTTCTCGAACTCGCCGCTCTGCACGCCGCGATCCCACCGTTCGAGCTTCCGACGGTCCTGGAAGTTCGCCCAGGCACTCGTCGGGTAGATGTAGAGCGGCCGCACGATCAGGACGACCAGCAGCACGGCACCGGAGAGCAGGAGGATGTGTCCGACCGACTCGCTGCCGAGATCGCGGAGCACGCGCGGGAACTGCAGTCCGATGTAGGCGAACACGAAGCTCTCCAGCAGCAGGTCAGCCGAGAGCCAGAGCGGCTTCTCCTGCTGACGGGTCGTGTAGTCGGTGCGCGGGGAGTTGTAGCCGACGTAGAGACCCATCGCGACGACGGCGAGAACGCCCGAACCCAGCAGATGCTCGGCGATCGCGTAGGCGCCGAACGGAGCGAGGAGCCCGAACGTGCCGATCACGACCGCATCGCTGATGCGCATCCGCAGCTGGTGCAGGACGATCCCGAACACGAGGCCGATGCCGACTCCGATCGCGACGGCCAGCAGGAACTGCCCGATCCCGCCCCAGACCGAGACCGTGGCGCCGGCGAGGATCGCCGCGAACACCCGGTACAGCGTGAGCGAGGTGGCGTCGTTGATGAGGCTCTCGCCGGAGAGGACGGTCATGATGCGACGCGGCAATCCGAGCCTGCGACCGATCGCCGCGGCGGACACCGCATCGGGCGGGGCGACGATCGCACCGAGCAGCAGCGCGCCGGGGAGGGTGAGCGCGGGGAAGATCCACCAGGCCACGAATCCGACGGCGAGTGCGGTGATCAGCACGAGCCAGATCCCGAGCCTGCGGATCTGCGGCAGGCTGCGCTTGAACCCGACGAACGAGACGTCGAGCGCGGCCGAGTACAGCAGCGGCGGCAGCACCAGGCTGAGGAGCAGGTGCCCGTCGATGTCGATGTCGGGGACGAACGGGAGGAAGGAGACGGCGAGCGCCACGACCGTCACCAGCAGCGGCGCCGGCCACCCTCGTGAGCGCGCGAACGCCGCCACCGCGACCGAGCCGACGAGGACGTAGAAGATGCCTGCTTCCATGAGGGAAGCGTATCGCCGCCCTGCATGGCTTCCCGGCGCTCAGGAGCGGTGGGAGGTGGGCCTTTCCCGATCAGAGGCGGACGCGGAATCGTCGGCGAGGGATTCGCGCAGGTCGGCGTTCTCGTCCTGCAACTCGAGCACCCGGGCGATCCCGACGATGTTGAGGCCGTCGTCTCGCAGCTGCGCCGCGCGCCGAAGCCGGTCGATGTCGTCGTCGCTGTAGCGCCGGGTGCCGCCCTCGCTGCGCGCCGGCAGGAGCAGACCCTTGCTTTCGAACAACCGGAGCGTCGCCTCGGGAAGGTCGACGAGCTGAGCTGCCACGGCGATGCCGTAGAGCGGTGTGCGTGAGTCGCGGTGCGTCATCCTGAAAAGTCCCTCAGCTCGGGTTGCGAGTTCTCCGAAGTTGTTCTATAAAAAATCTATAGCACGAGATGCAGATAACCTGCATCGAATCACCGCCCAACTGGGCCGCACGAAAGGAGACACCCCATGGCACTCACCTTCGATCCCTTCAGTCAGCTCGATCGCTTCGCCGCGAGCGTGCTGGACTCCGTTCGCGCACCCCGGCTAATGCCGGTGGACCTGTACCGCGACGGCGACCGGTACATCCTGCACGCCGACCTGCCGGGAGTCGATCCCGGATCGATCGACGTCGACCTCGACGGCGGCCAGCTGACCCTCCGGGCGCAGCGCACGGCCGACAGTCGAGAAGGAGTGCGCTGGCTCGCCCGCGAGCGCGGCGCCGGCTCGTTCCTGCGGCAGTTCTCGCTCGGCGAGGGCGTCGACCTCGACGGCATCAGCGCCTCGTACGACAGCGGCGTGCTCTCGGTGATCATCCCCGTGAGCGAACGCGCCAAGCCGCGCAAGATCACCGTGGAGTCGACCGAGCAGCGCCAGGCCATCGACGCCTGATCCACCGGGGGTGGCGCCGCGCGCGCCACCCCCGCCACGCCGGTCGCGGCCTGATCGGGGAATGCCGGAGAGCGGCGGCGGGTTGTCCCTCGGGATGAATGACGTCGCCCTCTCCGTCCTCGACCTCGTCCCGGTGCGCACCGGCCAGACCAGTGCCGAGGCCATCGCCGCCTCCCTGTCCCTCGCCGAGATCGCCGATCGGCTCGGCTACCGCCGGTACTGGTTCGCCGAGCACCACAACATGCCGTCGGTGGCATCCACCACTCCCCCGGTGCTGATCGCGGCGGCCGCCACCCGCACCTCACGCATGCGCCTGGGCTCCGGCGGTGTGATGCTGCCCAACCACGCCCCGCTCATCGTCGCCGAGCAGTTCGCGGCGCTCGAGGCGATCGCGCCCGGACGCATCGACCTGGGTCTCGGCCGCGCCCCCGGCAGTGACCCCGTCATCACCCAGCTGCTGCGTGGCTCGGGCACCACGAGCGACGTCGAGCAGTTCCCCCGCCACGTGCAGGACATCGCCGCCCTCCTCTCCGCCGACGGTGCCGCGCTGCGTTTCACCTCGGGCGGCGAGTACACCGTGCGCGCGACACCCGCCGCGACCGGCACCCCCGAGGTGTGGCTGCTCGGGTCGAGCGACTACTCGGCGCAGCTGGCCGCCTCGCACGGTCTGCCCTACGTCTTCGCGAACCACTTCTCGGGCCAGGGCCTCGAGCGCGCACTCGACCTGTATCGCACCGGCTACCGTCCGAGCGAGGAGCACCCGGAGCCGCGCACCTTCCTCACGGTCAACGCGGTCGCCGCACCCACGCAGGAGGAGGCGGAGGCGCGCGCCCTCCCGCAGCTGCGCATGATGGCGCGACTGCGCCTGAACCAGCCGCTCGCCGCTCTCGAGACCGTCGAGCAGGCGGCCGCCGCCGAGACCGACGCTGCGACCGACGAGGTCGTGCAGGCCGCCCGCTCGCGGTGGTTCGTCGGCACGGGCGAGAGCGTGGCCGCCGAGATCGGCGCCTTCGCCGAACGATACGGTGTCGACGAGGTCATGCTGTCGCCGGTCGCCGGCGCCTACGATGCCGAACCGAACGACGCACCGACCGGTCGCGCACAGACGCTCGAGCTCATCGCCGCCGCGCGCTGAGCTCCTGTCAAGCCCTGGCTTTCCCGCCGGTACAGGCGTAGCGTCACGCACAGTGCCGTCGACAGGGGCGCAGCCCCTTCGGCGATCGCACTGTCGGCAGCAGCAGAAGGAGTTCGATGATGAGCACCACCAAGACTCTCGCCCTCTGGGTCGCCTATGGCCGCAACGGCGTCGTCGGCAGCATCCGCCACGATGACGCCGGTTACACGGTGACGATGGCCGGCTCCGACGAGGCGACCGGGACGTACCCGAACCTCGCTTCAGCGAAGGGCTCCCTGCATTCCCATATGGCTCCGGGCAGCGACTGGCCCCGCTTCCAGGAGCACTGAACCACGGCATCCGCCTGACCGTGCTGGGCGGTCGGGCGGGTGACGTCAGACGTCGGGCTCGCCGGAGAGGATGCCGCGCAGCCAGTCGCGCGCCTCGATGAAGATGTCGTCGGAGTAGCGCTCGGGGTAGTGCACGATCTGCCGGTCGGCGCGCGGATACGAGCCGAGGAACACCACCCGGGGGCTGAACCGGCGGATACCGAGCAGCGCATCGGCCATGCGCTCGTGCTCGATGTGCCCGTCGGCGTCGATGACGAACCGGTAGCGACCGAGCTCGTCGCCGATGGGCCGCGACTCGATGAGCGACAGGTTGATGCCGCGGGTCGAGAACTGTTCGAGCATCTCGAGGAGCGAGCCGGGGTGGTCGTGCGGGAGTTCGACGATGAGCGAGGTCTTGTCCGCCCCGGTCGGCTCGGGCGAACGGGTCGTGCGGGTGACGAGGACGAAGCGGGTCACGGCCTGGGCGTTGTCGCCGATGCCCTCCGCGAGCACGTCGACGTCGTAGTGGTTGACGATGCCGGGTGCCGCGATGGCCGCCTGCGCGGGCAGCGTGCCGTCGAGGACGCCGATCGCGGATGCGACATTGCTCGATGCGGGCACGTGCGAGTGCGAGGGGAGATGGGCGCCGAGCCAGCCGTGGCACTGGGCGTACGCGACCGGATGCGCCGCGATCACCTCGACCTGGTCGAGCGTGGTCCCCCGCGGCGCGACGAGCACGAAGTTCACACGCACCAGGTATTCGCCGATGATGCGGAGGCCGGGGAGCGTCGCGAGGGCGTCCTGCGTGGTGGAGACGCCGCCCTCGATCGAGTTCTCGATCGCGATCATCGCGGCGTCGCTGCGGCCCTCGAGCACGTCGGCCAGAGCTTCGCCCACGTTGTGCACGGAGCGCCACTGCTGACCGCGGGCCTCGGCCACCTGCTCCAGCGCCGCCTCCGTGAAGGTTCCGGCAGGGCCCAGATAGCTGTAGGTACGGCGTTCAGTCACGGGTTTCACCTTATCCCCCAGCTGACAGACCGATATGCGGATGACTTCGCGGATGCGATCCTGCCGATCAGGGGGCAGACTGAAGAGATGACCAGCCGTGCCGGCCTCCCCGCGGAGGAAAGTGACCTGATCGACGTCGACGAGCTGATCGCCGCCTACTACGACCGCACGCCGAACCCAGAAGTCGCCGCCGAGCGGGTCGTGTTCGGCACCAGCGGCCACCGTGGGTCGTCGCTGTCGAACAGCTTCAACGAGAACCACATCCTCGCCACGACGCAGGCGATCGTGGACTACCGGGCCGCCCAGGGCATCGCCGGTCCGCTGTTCCTCGGTCGCGACACGCATGCGCTGTCACTGCCGGCCGAGCGCAGCGCGATCGAGGTGCTGCTCGCCAACGGCGTGGACGTGCGCGTCGACTCGCGCGACTCGTGGGTGCCGACGCCGGCGCTCAGCCACGCGATCCTCACGTACAACCGCGGCCGCGCGGCGGACGACCCGGGCCGCGCCGACGGCATCGTCGTGACCCCGTCGCACAACCCGCCGCGTGACGGCGGATTCAAGTACAACCCGCCGCACGGCGGACCCGCCGACACCGATGCCACCGGCTGGATCGCCGACCGGGCGAACGCACTGATCGCGGCGGGGCTCGAGGGCGTCAAGTCGGTGCGGTTCGCCGACGTCGACTGGGACGCGCTCAACGGCTACGACTTCCGCGACGCCTACGTGCGTGACCTGCCCTCGATCATCGACATCGATGCGATCCGCACCGCCGGGGTCAGCATCGGTGCCGACCCCCTGGGCGGAGCATCCGTCGAGTACTGGTCGCTGATCGCCGAGATGCACGATCTCGACCTCACCGTCGTGAACCCCGAGGTCGATCCGACCTGGCGCTTCATGACTCTCGACTGGGACGAGAAGATCCGGATGGACCCGTCGTCGCCCTCGGCGATGGCCTCGCTGGTCGCGAAGAAGGGCTCATACGACGTCCTCACCGGCAACGACGCGGATGCCGACCGGCACGGCATCGTCACCCCGGATGCCGGGCTGATGAACCCGAACCACTACCTGGCCGTCGCGATCGACTACCTGTTCTCGCACCGGCAGGACTGGCCGCGGGATGCCGCGATCGGCAAGACGCTCGTGTCGTCGATGATCATCGACCGCGTCGCCGAGTCGCTCGGCCGGCGCCTACTGGAGGTCCCGGTCGGGTTCAAGTGGTTCGTGCCCGGCCTGCTCGACGGCTCGGTCGCGTTCGGCGGCGAGGAGTCGGCCGGAGCATCCTTCCTCCGCCGAGACGGCTCGGTCTGGTCGACCGACAAGGACGGCATCCTGCTGTGCCTGCTGGCCGCCGAGATCATCGCCGTCACCGGCAAGACGCCGTCGGAGCGCTACCGCGAGCTGGAGGCTGCCTTCGGCGCATCCGCCTACCAGCGCGTCGACGCACCGGCGACGCCCGAGCAGAAGGCGACGCTCGCGAAGCTCGCTCCCGAGGCCGTGACGGCGACGACTCTGGCCGGCGAAGACATCTCCGCGAAGCTCTCGCACGCACCGGGCAACGGCGCGGCCATCGGCGGCCTCAAGGTGCAGACCGAGCACGCCTGGTTCGCCGCCCGGCCGTCGGGCACCGAGGACGTCTACAAGCTGTACGCCGAGAGCCTACGCGGCCCGGAGCACCTCGCCGAGGTGCAGGCCGAGGCGCGCGCCGTGGTGTCGGCCGCGCTCGAGGGCTGACCCGAGCGCTTCTGCGCCGCAGAGGGTCGAGGGAGCGACCGGGTCGCTCCCTCGACCCTCTGTCGTCAGCGCTTGACGTAGGTCTCGGCCTGCTTCTTGACCGCCTCGGTCACCACACCCGTGCCACCGAGGATGACGATCTTCTGGGGCTTCAGACGCGCCAGCTCCTGAGCGACCACCGGCGGCAGCGCCCCCGGCTCCGTCAGGAGCACCGGACCACCGAAGTGCCCCGCCGCGGCCGCACCGGCCAACGCATCCGGGAAGTCCCGCCCGTTCGCGAGATACACCACCGGCACGCCAGCTGTCGGGAACGACGCCACCGAGACCGCTACCGCCGTCTCATACCGACCAGGACCCGACTGACGGGA
>NZ_JARE01000065.1:0-42011 GCF_000708325.1 Microbacterium sp. Cr-K20
GCCTTCAACCCGGGCGCCGGGCTCGTGCTGGCGGTCGACCTCGGCGCCACGCACGCGACGGTCGCGGTCGCCGACCTGGCCGCCGTCATCCTCGATGCCCGCACGCGCACGATCGACATCGGCGACGGACCGGAGAGCCTGCTCGACACGATCCTCGCCGACGCCGCCGACCTGCTCGACTCGACCGCCGGCGGCCTCCCGCTCGTCGGCGTCGGCATCGGCGTCCCCGGCCCCGTGGAGCACTCCACCGGCCGACCCACCAATCCGCCGATCATGCCCGGCTGGGACCGGTTCGACGTTCCGGCGTATGTGCAGAAGACCTTCGACGTACCCGTGCTCGTCGACAACGACGTCAACATCCTCGCCCTCGGCGAGCAGGCGATGAGCTGGCCGCAGGTCGAAGACCTCGTCTTCGTCAAGGTCTCGACCGGCATCGGCGCCGGCATCATCGCGGGCGGCCAGCTGCAGCGCGGCGCGCAGGGATCCGCGGGAGACATGGGCCACGTGCAGGTGCCCTCGGGCGCGGGGTCGACCCGCGAGCCCGGAGATGAGCGCGACCTCGAGGCCCTCGCCAGCGGCTCCGCACTCGCGATCGCGCTCCGCGAGGAGGGGCTCGACGTGCACGGGCCCTCGGATGTGGTCGATCTGGTCCGCGCCGGGAACGCCGCCGCGATCGAGGCGACTCGCCAAGCGGGGCGTGACGTCGGCGAGGTCCTCGCGACCGTCGTCAACCTCCTGAACCCGTCGATCATCGTGCTGGGCGGCAGCATCGCCCGCGCCGGGGAACACCTGCTCGCGGGCGTGCGCGAGGTCGTCTACCGCCGCTCGATCCCGCTCGCGACGCAGCATCTGGCGATCGTGCAGTCCCAGGCGGGCGACCGCGCGGCCGTGCTGGGGGCCGCGATCATGGTCGCGCGCGAGGTGCTCTCCCCCGCGAGCGTCGACCGCTACGTGGCGGCGAAGGCGCGCTGATCCGCACCCCCGCCACCCCGCGTGGCGACGGTCAGAGTGTGGCTTCGAACGGATCGAAGTCGGCGGCGATCGCGCCCACCTGATCCAGCGTGCTCTCGACCGGGACGAAGCTCCGCGATTCGGCCGCCTCCTCGATCGACAAGAGCGTGTCGAGCACGTGGTAGCCGAACTCCCCCGTGGCGACGTGCGGCCGGCCGGCGGCGATCGAGCGCGCCATGTCGAGCAGCCCGACGCCGCGCCCGGAGAGCACACCCTCCTGCGCGATGTCGACGATCTCCTGCGTCATCGGCTCCGGCGGAACGAACTGACGGGTGAGCGGACGCGTGATGGTGATCGGACCGCCGAAGGTGTTCGGGTCGGGGATCACGATCGTGCCCTCGGTGCCGGTGATCTCGACGATCCCCTGCCGCAGCAAGGGTGAGTCGGTGCTGTACAGGCTCTGCGCCTGACCGCCCTCCTCGAAGTCCATCAGCACGCTGAGCGTGGAGGGGATCTCGACCGGGAACTCCTGGCCCGCCAGCTCGCCGACCTGCACCCGTCGCGTGGGCGCGCCCTGCAGCCCGAGGGCGGCGACGGCGGCGACCGGTCCGAACACGTGCACGAGGGTCGACACGTAGTACGGGCCCATGTCGAGCAGCGGCCCCGCACCCTTGGCGTAGAGGAACGCAGGGTTCGGGTGGAAGATCTCCGGACCCTGCCACTGGAAGGTGGTCTGCCCGAACAGCGGGCGCCCGATGTCGCCGCGCGCGATCGCCCGCTTGGCGGTCTGCACGCCCGGCCCGAGCACGGTGTCCGGGGCCACGCCGACGCGGAGGCCGGCGGCATCCGCCTTCTCCAGCAGCCGGCGCGACTCCTCGCGGCTGACGCCGATCGGCTTCTCGGTCCAGACGTGCTTGCCTGCGGCGATGATCGCCTCGGAGACCTCGACATGCACCGCCGGGATCGTCAGGTTCACGACGATGTCGATCTCGGGATCGTCGAGCACCACATCGACGCCGCCGGCACGCGGGACGCCGTACTTCGCGGCCTGCGCCTTCGCGCGCTCCTCGATGACGTCGGCGACCGCGATCACACGGACGTCCGGGAAGGTGGTGAGGTTCGACAGGTACTGGTCGCTGATGTTCCCGGCACCGATGATGCCGACGCCGACGGGACCCGCCATCAGCCGGCGACCTTCTCGTCGAGGAAGACACGGCTGCGCTCGATCGCGTCGAACAGGTCGCCCTCGTAGTGGTCGAACTCGACGATCGCGAGCTCGAGCGCCGGGGCTGCGGCGATGGCTTCGACCAGCGGAACGGATCCCTCACCCGCGGCCACCTGGTCGGCGGGCGGGTAGGCGCCGGCGAGCGCCGGGTCGAGCGTGCCGTCCTTCGCGTGCACGGCGATCACGCGGTCACCCAGGCGCTGCAGCAGCGCGACGGGGTTGACACCGCCGCGAGCCACCCAATAGAGGTCGACCTCGAGCACGACGCGCTCGTCGAGCAGCCCGGCGAGGACCTCCAACCCGGTCACCCCGTCGAAGACGGCCTCCAGCTCGTGGGCGTGGTTGTGATACCCGACGCGGACACCGACGGTCGCGCCGATCTCGGCGGCCGCGTTCAGCAGGCGGGCCGTCTCCTCGATCTGCGCGACGGACTCCCAGCGCGCGGGCTCGGTGTACGGTTCGATGACCGTGTCCATCCCCAGCACCCGGGCGGCGGCGAAGACGACGTCGGGCGTGGGGACGGGGATGGTCGTGCCGCTGCCGTCGGGGTTCACGAACGACTCCGAAGCGAGGAAGGCGTGCCCGGACGGGGCGGTGAGCCCGGCGGCCGAGAGCGCGGCGGCGAGCGGCTCGGCACGGCGGACGAAGTCGTAGGGCTCGACGGCCGTGAAGCCGCGGGCGGCGACCGCCGTGAGCGTGCCCTCCAGGTCGGCCTCCAGCTCGTCCTTGATCGTGAACAGCTGCAGGGAGGTCTGAATCGTCATCGGTCGTGCTCCTTCGGTCTTCGGTGACATGTGGGGGTCACTACCCCGTGCAGGCACGCTATCACCAAATACCTCCACGTGGAAGTTTTGATTCGCTAGACTCCCCCCATGCCCGCCGACACGCCAGAGCCTGCCGAGCAGCCCCGCCCGCGGGGCACCTACGCCAAGGGGATCGCTCGCCGACAGGAGATCCTCGATCGCGCCATCGAGGTCTTCGCCGAACGCGGTTCCGACCGCACGAGCCTGCGGGCGATCGCGCGCGAAGTGGGCGTCACGCACGCCGCCCTCACCCACTACTTCGGGTCTCTCGAAGAGCTGCTCGTCGCCGTCTACGAGGAGAGCAACGCGCCGGGGCGGCAGCCCGATCCCCCGTCGGCGGATGCGACGCCGGTCGAGATGATGATCGAGTCGGCACGCTTCAACCGCGCGATCCCCGGCCTCGTGCAGCTGTATTCGACCCTTGTCGCGTCGGCACTCGAGGAGGGCCACCCGGCGGCGCGCACGTTCGCCACCGGTCGTTTCACACGTCTGCGCGAACGGCTCGCCGAGACCGTGCGGCGACAGCAGGAAGGCGGGCAGATCCGGAAGGACGTCGACGCGGACGCCGTCGCGGCTCTCGTCGTCGCGGCGTCGGACGGCCTTCAGACGCAGTGGCTGCTCGACGAGACGGCCCCGCAGCACGAGGCGCTCGCGCTGCTCGACCGGCTGCTGCGCCCGCCCGTCTAGGCTCGAAGCGTGACGCCCGTGCCGGACTCCCCCTACGCCCGGGCGCTCGGCGAACGCATCGACGAGCTGCACCCTCGCCTGCGCGCCTACTTCTCGGCGGTCCCCGACGGCGCCGTCGGCATCGGCGAGGGCGTGTTCCACGTCGTCGGCACGCCGCGGCGGTGGCTGTGGCCCGTGCTCCGCGTCCTCGAACGTCGCGGGGTCGTCGCCGCCGTCTGGGAGCGCGACGTGCCCTTCCGCGTCGAGAACCGCACGATCGCATCGAGGGCCATCGGCGAGCGCACGTTCCGCTTCACCCGCGGCCCGTGGGTCATGCGCGATGCGGTCGCGCTCACCCGGCACGGTCGCGTGCTCGACGAACTCGGCGAACCCGGACTCATCGCGGCCTGCTTCGACGTCGACGTGCGCGACGGCGGACTGCACCTCAAGAGTCGGGCTGTCGGGGTGCGACTCGGACGGCTCCGAATCCGCGTCCCCCGCCTGATCGCACCGGTCGTCCGCCTCACGGAGCGCTTCGACGACGCCATCGACCGGCAGCAGGTGGCACTCACGATCGACGCGCCTCTCCTCGGCCGCGTGTACGAATACCGGGGCGACTTCGAGTACCGCGTCCCGCACATCGCCGAGGTCCCCCGCACCGCAGAGAAGGAGCAGTCCGCATGAGCACAGGCCGGGTCGTCATCGGCGGGTCCACGGGCTTCATGGGGAGCCACCTCGTCTCCCGACTCCGCGCCGAGGGCCGCGAGGTCGTCACGATCTCGCGCTCCGGCGCCGACATCCGCTGGGGCGATCAGGTCGAGATCGACCGCGCGGTCGACGGCGCCTCCCTGGTCATCGGCCTCGCGGGCAAGAGCGTCAACTGCCGGTACACGCCGGAGAACCGCGCCGAGATCTTCCGGTCCCGGCTCGACACCACCACCTCGCTGAGCACGGCGATCGCCCGCGCGTCTGCGCCTCCCGCCCTGTGGGTGAACTCCTCGACGGCCACGATCTACCGGCACGCCGAAGACCGTCCGATGACCGAATCCACGGGCGAGCTCGGCACCGGCTTCTCGGTCGAGGTCGCGAAGGCCTGGGAGAAGGCGTTGTTCGCCGAAGAGCTGCCCGCCACTCGCCGCGTCGCCCTCCGCAGCGCCATCGTGCTCGGCCACGGCGGCGTGCTCGGGCCCCTGAAGAACCTCGTCCGGCTCGGGCTCGGCGGTCCGCAGTACGACGGCCGGTGGCCCGCGACCGCCGCGCGACGCCGGGCCGGGACCGTTCACCACTTCCGCGCGCGCCGCGGGAGTCAGCGGTTCAGCTGGGTGCACATCGACGACGTCGCGCGCATCATCGACTTCATCGAGCAGACGCCGTCACTCGAGGGTCCCGTCAACGTCGCATCCCCGAATCCGGTCGACAACGTCGAGTTCATGGCGACGATCAGGCGGGTGCTGGGTGCTCGCATCGGCCCGCCGCTGCCCCGCTGGATACTCGAGCTCGGCGCCATCGGCATCCGCACCGAGACCGAACTCGTCCTGAAGAGCCGGTGGGTGCTGCCGGAGAAGCTCACCGCCGCGGGCTTCGAGTTCCGCCACCCGCAGTTGGAAGAGGCGATCCGCGAGTCCTTCGACCGCGGAGGGGTCTCGGCCTAGGAGGCGGCGCCGGCGGATCCGGAGGCTGCGTCCCCGTCGCGGCGGCGCTTCTCGAGCTCCTCGCGGAGCCGCCATTCCTCGATCTCGCGGTCGAGGTCGGCGATCTGCTGCTCGGTCGTGCGCGTGTCCGCCGGCGGCGAGGGGCGCACGTCGGCGCGGGTGGCGGTCGGCCGCTCGGCTCGACGCACGCGAGGGATGGAGACGCCGGCCTCGCCGTACTCGCGTCCGATGGCGAACCACAGCACGCTGCCGACGAACGGCAACAGGATCACGATGATGATCCACACCATCTTCGGCAAATGCTTCACCAGGGCGTTGTCGCGGGTGATGATGTCGATCAGTGCACCGATCATCAGGGCGATGACGAGGAGCGAGAACAGGAACGGCATGAGTTCAGGGTAGACGACGGCGTGACGGACCGCGCCGACCCGAACCGCTTCTACGGCAGCAGGTGTCCGGCGGCGCGGAACAGCTCGTACCACTCGGGCCGGGTCAGCTCGAGGTCGGCGCCCATCGCGGCCTCGCGCACGCGCTGGGGTGTGGTCGTGCCGAGGACCACCTGCATGCCGGCGGGGTGACGGGTGATCCAGGCGGTCGCGATGGCGAGCGGAGTCACGCCGTACGACGCCGCGAGGCGATCGATCACCGCGTTCAGCTCGGGGTACTCGGGGTTGCCGAGGAACACGCCGTGACCGCGGCCGTCCTGGAACGGCGACCAGGCCTGGATCGTGATGCCGTTGATGCGGCAGTACTCCACGATGCCGCCGCCGTCGCGCACGACGCTCTGCTCGTGGCCGGCGATGTTCGCCGCGACCGGCTGGGCGAGGATCGGCGCATGGGTGATCGACAGCTGCAGCTGATTGGCGACCAGCGGCTGCCGTACGGCCGTGCGGAGAAGGTCGATCTGCCGCGGTGTGTGGTTCGAGACACCGAAGGCCCGGACCTTGCCCGCGGCCTCCAGATCGTCGAACGCACGGGCGACCTCCTCGGGCTCGACGAGCGTGTCGGGGCGGTGGAGCAGCAGCACGTCGAGGCGGTCGGTCTGCAGGGCAGCGAGCGACCCTTCGACCTGGGCCACGATGTGCTCGTACGAGAAGTCGAACGTCCCCTGCGCCGGCACGATCCCGCACTTGGTCTGCAGCACGATCTCGTCGCGCTCGGAGGCGCTGAGCTGCAGGGCACCGGCGAAGCGCGCTTCGCAGTGGTGCATGCTCCCGCCGTAGATGTCGGCGTGGTCAAAGAAGTCGATGCCGGACTCCCGCGCGGTGGCGTAGAGCGCCCGGATGTGCGCCTCGTCTTTGTCGTTGATACGCATCATGCCGGCGATGACGGCGGGGGCGGTGGACGATCCGAACGGCACGGTCTTCATGCGCACCACGCTACTGTGCGCCGCCGACGTCAGCCGTCGTCGGCGGTCGACGCCGGGAGGAGTCTCGTGATCGGGATGTCGAGCGCCGCGGCGATACCGGCGAGGTCGACGACCGTGAAGTCGGTCAGCCCTTCCAGCAGCTCCGAGAGCGCGTCCGGCGTGATGCCCGAGAGCTCGGACAGTCGAGAGAACGACAGCCCGGCGTGCATTCGCGCGCCGTTCACGGTGGATGCCAACATCTGACGCAATTCTGTCCCCATACGCCTACGCTAGTACCCCGCACGGACACGCAGACCTGTCGATTGCACCATAATGGCGGCATTCTGGAGTCGGTGCGCTGCTATCGTGAGCCGGGTGAAGACACCGGCCGAGGAATTCAACAACGCCGTGGGGCGCCAGATCCGCGGCGAGATCGCCGCGTCCAGGAGCAGCATCGCGGCGATGGCGCGCACCATCGGTATCGCGCGCAGCGCCCTCGACAACTACGTCACCGGCAAGCGTGCCATCCCGGTCCCGGTCGTCTACTCGGTCTGCGACGCTCTCGGCCTCGAGCCCCACGTGCTCTTCGCTCGCGCAGAGGAACGCCTCAGAGCAGACGGGGAGACGAGCGCGCGCATCACCCCGATCCGCCCCACCCCCGATGTCGCCGGTCCGCGAGAAGATACCCGCGAGGTCGCCTTCGAATCCCGCACGTCGCACGACTCGGATACGGACGACCTCTACGACTAGCGGCGCACACACTGCCGCCCCGGCACGGCGAGGAGGAGAGCGATGGACGACCTTCTGCACCTCGCCGAGGAACAGCGACTGCGCATCGTCGAGGGTCCCGGCCGCACGCGCGGCGGCTTCGATCCCCTGACCCGCACGATCCGACTCAATCCCGGTATGAGCGCGCGCACCACACGCAGTGTGCTCGCCCACGAGCTCGGGCATGCGCAGTTCGGGCACACTCCGGCGCGCGTGCCCGTGATCCGTGCGCAGCAGGAGCGCCAGGCCGACGAGTGGGCGGCCTGTCGGCTGATCACCCCGCGCGCCTATGCCGAGGCAGAACAGCTCCGCGGGCCGCACCTGGCCAGTCTGGCCTTCGAGCTCGGGGTCACCATCGAGCTGGTCACCGCCTACCAGCAGCTCCTGCGTCAGGGTGCCGTCCCGGTCGCTGGTTGAATACCGTCATGGCCTTCCTCGTCGCTCCCGCCCCCGTCACCCTCACCGGCGAACTCGTCGAACTCCGTCCGCTCGAGCGCTCGCACGTCGACGGTCTCATCGACGCCGTGCAGGAGGGCGACCTGTGGAAGACGGCCTGGTACACCTCGGTTCCGGCCCCCGACGGCGTGGGCGCAGAAGTCGACCGACGCCTCTCGCTCATCGAGAAGGGCGAGATGGTGCCGTTCACCGCTTTCGGCGCCGACGGACGCATCCTCGGACTCACCTCGTACTACGACATCGTCGCCGACGTCCCGCGTCTGCACATCGGCTACACCTGGAACCGTCCGTCCGCCCACGGCACGGGTACGAACGCCGAGTCCAAGCTCCTCCTGCTCCGGCACGCCTTCGAGACGCTCGGGGTGTTCCGCGTCGGCCTGACCACGCAGTGGGTCAACTTCCAGTCCCGCACAGCTATCGAGCGGCTCGGAGCCAAGCAGGACGGCGTGATGCGGGCCATGAGCCGCTACCGCAACGGCGCGCTGCGCGACAGCGTGGAGTTCTCGATCATCGAGCCGGAGTGGCCCGCGGTGCAGGCCAACCTCGAGGCGAGGCTCGCCAAACGACGTTGAGCGGACCGCGTTGAGCGGACGGCATTGCCGTCCGCGATGCGTCACTCGGTGGCGTTGCCCGACCAGTTGTTCGACCGGCGGGTGGCCGACCCTCCCTGGCGGAGCATGAACGCCATCGCCAGCGTGACGAGGAGGAGGCCGCCGCAGAACGCGAGCGCCTGGAAGTCGGGCAGCCCGAACGAGATGCCCATCGTCCAGATGCCTCCGATGAAGAGGATCATGAAGAAGAGGAAGCTGAGGATCACGGGATCTCCTGTCGTCGGTGCCATCTACCAGGATAGCCCCGGCGCGGAAACCCCCTGTGCACGCACTTGGTCGCCTGCTCTGCTGGGAGCATGAAGACACCATTGACCGCGGTCGCCGTCTCCTGCACGCTGAAGCCGTCGCCCGCCTCCTCCAGTTCCGATCTCCTCGCGACGCAGCTGCTCGACGCTCTCGCCGGCCACGGCGTCACGGGAAGTCTCGTCCGCGCTGTCGACCTGTCCATCAGTCCCGGAGTGCAGAAGGACATGGGCGACGGCGACGAGTGGCCAAGCGTGCGACGACGCATCCTCGACGCCGACATCCTCGTGTTCGTGACGCCGACGTGGCTCGGTCAGCACTCGAGCGTCGCCCAGCGCGTGCTCGAACGCCTCGACGCGGAGCTCAGCGAGACCGACGCGAGAGGACGGCCCACCCTCTTCGACAAGGTCGCGCTCGCGGGCATCGTCGGCAACGAGGACGGAGCCCACCACATCGCGGCGATCGTCTTCCAGGCTCTCGGAGACGTCGGCTTCACGATCCCCGCTCAGGCCTCGGTCTATTGGAACGGTGAGGCGATGCACACCACCGACTATCAGGACCTCGACGAGACGCCGGAGAAGGTCGCCTCGGCGATCGGGACGGCCGCGCGGAACGCCGCGCACCTGGCCCGGCTGCTCAAGGCGCAGGAGTACCCGGCGAGCTGACATCGGGCTGCGTCGTGAGGAAAGTGATGACCTCGTCCCGGCGCGACTTCTCGAGCGTCATACCGGCGAGCTCGAGGCGTCGGTACACCCGCTTCGGCAGCGGCGGCAGCTCGGCGGAGAACCCTCGCGGCGGCTTCGCGATCCCGGTGACCACCGAGAGGTCGACACCGGACCCGCCGCGCACTTCGAAGCGTGCGTAGTCGCTGCGGGTCCGCCAACGGAGGAGCTCGAGGTCCCGGAACGGGATCGAGTAACGGGCCTCCCCCACGCGGATCCGGAGTTCGTCGTTGCCGAAGGCGACCGCGCACTGCTGCGTGCGGCGACGCAGGATCGCGGTGAAGGCCAGGTATACGGGGAGTCCGACCACGATCCCGAGGAGGAGGATGGCGAGGCGCGGGCCCATCCGCATCGCGATGTCGTCGAGCGCGATCAGCGCGACGACACCGAGGAGCCCGAAGACCACGACGATCGCCACGATCGCCTGCGTGAGGCTGCGCATCCGGAGCTCGATGCCGGGGAACCGCACGACCGAACCGTCGCCGCTCTCCTCGCGTTCCCACTCCGGGGCCACGGGCAGCGGGCGCTTCTTCGCATCCCGGCGCCCGAGCAGATCGGTGACGCGGCTGAGCAGCCCGAGCCAGATCCATCCGACCGCGGGGATCGCCGCCATCTGCATCACCACGGCGACACCGCGAACGGCAGCGGGGAACGGGTCGAGTAGGTCTCCCCCGAGCTCGATCACCGAGGCGACGATCACGCCCAGGAGCACGGCCACGATCACGTGGAGGATCGCGCCGTTGCGCGCGGGCACCATGTCGAACGTCGCATTCACGAACGCGAAGCCGAAGCACCAGCCGCCGACCAGCATGAGCAGGAAGGGGAAGAAGCTCAGATCGTCGCCGGCGAGCGTGAAGCCGATGGCGGCGAACAGCAGCACCGCGCCCCAGAGGAGCGGGTTGCGCACCAGCTTCCGGGTCACGGTCGTACGCACGCGCGGGTCGTCGGCGGTCGTGTTCTCCGTCATCGGGATCCGCCCGTCTGCCCGCGTGCCGCGCGGACGATCTCCTCGAGCCGGCGGAGATAGGCGTCGAAGGACTCCCGCCCCGCCTCGGTCAGGGCGATGCGACGCGCGCGCTGATCGGTGGGGCTGTTCGTCACGACGACGACTCCCGCATCCGTCAGAGCGGACACGTGCTTCGACAGTGCCGACTTGCTCACCCCGACCAGGCGGAGCAGCGTCGAGAACTCGATGTAGTCCGCGGGAGCCAGGGCGGAGAGCACACTCAAACGCACCGGCTCATGCAGCAGCGGATCGAGGCGCGGTGTCACCGCATCCCCTCCCTGCGCGTCACTCATCTCGCTTCCCGGATGCCGCCGCGGCCGGAACGCTCGCGAGGCGCTGCAGACCCGGTCGGCAGACGAGGAGGATCACGACGACGGCGGCGAGCGCTCCGATCGTGTTGGGGAGGATCCATCCCGCCGCGCGCACGGGGAACTGCACGGCGGCGAATGCGGCGAGCGCCAGCAGGGCACCGCCCCATACCAGCCAGGTGCC
Source organism: Microbacterium sp. Cr-K20 (assembly GCF_000708325.1). Classification (NCBI taxonomy): domain Bacteria; kingdom Bacillati; phylum Actinomycetota; class Actinomycetes; order Micrococcales; family Microbacteriaceae; genus Microbacterium; species Microbacterium sp. Cr-K20. Next base: position 10,944 of record NZ_JARE01000065.1, read on the forward strand.
GGCACGGTCGGACCAGGTCAGCCGCAGCCGGATCGACAGCATCGAGAAGAGCCCGACGATCCCCAGCACGACGAGTGCCGAGAGGTAGATCATGTCCATGTCGATCATCAACCCGATCGCCAGCGCTCCCGCCGACGCCACGAGGGAGGCGACCCACGCCCCGTTCCGCACCGACACGCTCTTCGTCTGCTTCACGGCCGCGAGGCGGGCCGCTGCTTCGTCGCTGTCCATGTTTCCCCCTCGAATTTCGTTTCCTGAGAAGAAACTAACACGTAGTTTCCTCACGGGCAACCACTGCGGAGCGATTCGGTACGAAGCGGGTTGGGAGCGGGTGAAGGTGCGGGTGGCACCCGGGTGAGCGTTGCGGGTGATTTCGCGTCGTCGCCACGTCCGCACGGGCGAGCGCGACCAATAATCACCTGAGAGCCCGTGACTCCTCCGGCCGCGGGCGAATCATCGACGAGAGGACGTGCGGCGCTCATGTGCACACGAGTTGTCTGGCCCGATGCCAATGGTGCAGTCATCGTTGGCCGAAACATGGACTTCCATATGGACCTGCTCTCCAACCTCTGGAAGCTCCCCCGCGGCATCGAGCGCTCCGACGGTGTCCATGGCACGCTTACCTGGAAGGCCAAGTACGGAAGCATCATCGCGACGGCGTTCGACCTCATCGCGTGCGACGGCATGAACGAGAAGGGCTTCGCGGGTCACATCCTGTGGCTTGCCGAATCCGACTATGGCAGACCCGCAGCGGATGCGACTCAGCTGAGCCAGGCGGTGTGGCTGCAGTACTATCTCGACAACTTTGCCACGGTCGCCGAGGCCGTCGCGTGGACGAACGAGTCGCAGGTGCAGATCGCTCAGCTCTTCGACCCGACGGGGCACCTCGTTCCCACGCTGCACCTGGCGATCAACGACGCGACCGGCGACTCGGCGATCATCGAGTACACCGACGGTAAGCCGAAGGTCTACCACAGCCGCGAGCACCAGGTGATGACCAACTCCCCGACGTTCGACAAGCAGCTCGACCTCGTGAAGGAGGTCGAAGGCCTCGGCGGTGACAAGCCGCTTCCCGGGTCGACCTTGGCCAGTGATCGCTTCGCGCGCGCCTCCTTCTACGTGGCGCACCAGAAACAGCCGAAGACTCAGATCGAGGCGATCTCGGCGATGTTCAGCATCATCCGCAACGCTGCACAGCCGTTCCGAACGCCGGAGGAGGGCAAACCCGACGCGTCGCAGACCATCTGGCAGGTGGTGCTCGACCTCACCAACATGCGCTACGCCTTCGAATCGACGACCCGACCGAACATCGTCTGGGTCGATTTCGCCGACATGAGCTTCAACGAGGGCACCAAAATCCTCAAGCTCGACCTGGTGGGGCGACTGGCTTTGGAGGGCGGCCTGGTCGGCAACGCCAGCCACCATTTCGCGGATGTCGGAGAGCTCGGCCAGCAGGTGCTGGCCACCGGGACCGAAGCACTCGAGTTCGTGGCGCGCAAGCAGGACGAGTTCGCCGCGATCACGAAGGCCGTTCAGAGCCTGGTCGGCGAGAAGAAGCCCCACGCCGCATAACGCCCGGCACCGCCCGATCGACTTTCGAGGAAACGCCTATGCACGCTGCACCCACGTCCACGAAGACCGCCTTCGACGGCATCCGCATCGCCATCGGCGTGGGGGGATCGCTCGCCCTCGTCGTCGGGGTGGTGATCCTCGTCTGGCCGGGCAAGACCGCGATGGCCGTCACCGCTCTCGTCGCCGCCTACGCGATCGTCGCCGGTGTCATCTACGCGGCCATCGGCGGGCTGAGCAGGACGAAGGGCGGATGGGCGCGCGTCGGCCACGTGCTGCTCGGCCTGATCTTCATCGTCGCCGGGGTGATCGCGTTCACGAGCCTCGGTCAGACCGCGGTCTGGCTGGGAGCCTTCCTCGGCGTGCTCGTCGGCATCCTGTGGATCGTCGAGGGCATCGTCGCTCTGAGCACCCTCTCCGGAACCGGCTCCAGGGTCTGGTCGATCGTCTTCGCGATCTTCTCGATCGTGGCTGGAGCGGTGCTGCTGTTCGCACCACTGTGGGGCGCCATGGTGCTGTGGATGCTGATGGGTATCTCGCTCATCGTCCTCGGCGTGGTGAACATCGTGCGAGCGATCACGTTCGGTCGCATGCAGCGTTGATCACGGACGGTCGCGCCGGCTGCCCGAACGTGGCCAGCGCGACCGTCCGTGGTCGATGCGGCGAAGGCGATCAGTCGCTCATGGAGGCAGCGAGCAGACGCATGCGCGTCGCGATGCGAATCGCCTCTTCTCGAGTCGAGCACCCCAGCTTGCGGTAGATCGAGCGCAGCTGCGACTTCACGGTGTTCGGCGACACGTGGAAGCTCGATGCCATGTTCGCCGTCGACCGCTGTGCCGGCAGCGCGTTGAGGATACGGAGTTCGCCCGAGGTGAGCGACGGTCGCGCTTGGAGATCCCGGAACACGATGCCCTCCGTCACCACGACCCACTCCTCGGCGGCTTCCGCATCCAGCACTTCCTTGATGCGATCCACGAGCTGTCGCGGCATCACTTCCAGCAGGCGTCGGCGGTCGGCGCGCTGGGAGATCCTCGAGATCTGGCGTGCGGTCTCCGCATCGATCTCGCCCGTTCGCGCGAGCTCGAGCCACCCGGAGAGCAGCACGGCTTCGGCGCGCTGCGCAGGTCCGAGCGTCTGGTCCGATGCCAGCGCGCGAAGCTCGTGTGCCGCCGTGTCCAGCCGCCCGTCGTGGAGCGCGAGATGGGCGGTCGCCAGCAGGGTGAGCACGCCGACCTTGGGGTTTTCCTTGACGACCGTCCAGGCATACGCGGAGTCACCCGTGGCGATGAGCGCCTCGATGGTCGAGGAGGCGACGACGTCGGCGGCCAACGAGCCCCGCTGAGTCGGATGCCCGTCCGAAGCCAGTCGGATCGCCTCGAGCGCATCCTCCGGCCGATGCCGCGAGAGATAGGCGCGGCAACGGGCCAGCAGAGCGAACGGCCAGTTGAGTTCGATGCTGTCGACCGGGCACGCTCCCGACAGCAACTCGTCGACGTCACCCGACCGGCGGTCCACAGCAATGAGCGCCCTGGCGATGAGCTCGGACGACATCGTCGCGCTCGCATGGAGGGCGGTCACCTCCGGCATCTCCTCCGCCTCGGCGAGCGCGCGTTCCGCCTCGCTCAGAGTGCCGCGGATCGCGTGTGCGAGTGCGGTTCGGGCGAGAGCCATACGTTCGGCGTACTCCTGCCCGGAGAACTTGCCCAGCTGACGAGCCGTCGCGAACTCCAACAGCGCCCGCCCCGAGTCGCCGGCGGCGAGCATCGTGGTCCCGATCTGATGATGGAGGAACCACAGGGGCCCGTCGATGCGTTCCCGACCCTCGGCTGCCGTCTCGAGAAGGCGATCCTCGAGCCGCCGCGCGTAGACCATGGCGGCCGTGACGTCGCCGTTGACGCGGAACGAGAGCATTTGGGCAAGAGTGAGGAAGTCGAGCTCATCGGCGCTCATCAGGCGCGCATCCTGGGCGTGCGGGACCGGCTGATAGGCCCGAGCCCTGCGGGCGAGCACGGCCGTCATCGGATGGATCACTCGAAGAATGGGATGCCGGTCGAGCAGACTGCTCGGCAGCTCGACGACCGCTGCCGTCAACGCGTCGGGATGCGTCGTGTAGAGCGGCCATACGTTGGAGACGACGGTGCGGGCGATGGTTTCTGGATGTCCGGCACGCACTGCCTTCGCGAGCTCATCGCGGGCGCGGTCCGTGTCGGTGAGGTTCATGCGGGCCCCACCCAGGCTCTTTCCGGAGCGGTTCGAGGTGTTCGCACCACGACGGGACGGAGGAGTTCCCGACGAAGGACAGTCGTGCACTTGTCGTTAAAAGCGGTCGCTCGAAGCATCGTTACCCCCTGCTCTGCCGACGCTCTGGGGAAGCGCCGGTCCTGTAAGACGAGAAACCAACCCCCTCGGTTCCTCGCTGACTCCTTCCTAATATATTGGCGGGCTCGGGGCGCAGATCACCGTCGGACATCACCCGGGTGTTCACCCCGGTGACACCCGGGCGACCACCCGGGCTGTCCGGCATCCGGGCCGCTGAGGACCCGACCCGCACCACTCATTCCGTGCGAGCCTCCGCCCGTGACAGGGCGAACACCCCGCTCATCGCGACCGCTCCCGCCGCCGCCAACGCGAGGTACGCCCACATCGGCGCGCCGCTCGCCTCGCCCAGGATCGCGATGCCCAGCACGACGGCGACCGCGGGATCCACGACGGTGAGCCCCGCGACGACGACCTCCGGGCGGTTGAAAGCGTGGGCCTTCTGCACGAAGTAGATCGAGAGTCCCCCGGCGACTCCGATGCCCAGAATGCAGGCGATGGTCAGAAGGTTGGCGACATCCCACTTCAGACCGCCCGACTGAACGGCAGACTGCACGCGGAGGATGACGGTCTTGCCGAGGGTCGCCACGAAGGCCGAGTAGATGCCGCCGAGAAGCACCCAGACGACCGGAGGCGTGCGCCGGCGCCGCCCCACGATCCCGACCACCGCCGTGGTGACCAGCAGCACGGTCAGCACGACCAGCACCGCGATGAGCTGCACATCGGTGATCGCGTGCTGCGTGCTCACCATCGCCGCGACGGTCACGAACCCGGCCACCCCGAGCACGCAGATGGCGATGGCTCGCACCACCTGACGGGAGGGCGCTCTCTTGGCGAACACTGCCGTCAACAGGGCGGTGAACACCAGTGCGACGACGCCCACCGGTTGCACGACCATCAAGGGCGCGAATGTGAGACTGCCCATCTGCAGGAGCACGGTGACTCCGAGGAGGAGAGTGCCGAGCAGCCAGAAGTGGTTGCGAAGGAGGTTCATGGCCTTCGAACCGTCGACTCCGCGCTCCGCTGCGGCCTCCATGGCACGCACGCCTCGCGCCTGCAGCAGATTGCCGACCGCGAGCGCAGCGGCAGATCCGACCGCCAGAGCGATGCCGATCAGAGGTGCCGAGTCGAGTTCCATGGTCATCTCTCGCTTTCGAGGTGGAGCTTCACACTGATCTCGAAGGCATCGAGCTCATCGAGGACATATCGGAGGGCGGTCGTGCTGTGATGTCCGGACCGGCCGAGTTCATGCAGGCGCTCCCGCATGACGGCGATCAGGGCGAGTTGGAACTCGAGCGCCTCCGGGGCATCCGCACCGCCACGGGGATCGAGTGGCGCGACGAATCCCGCCCTCGGGAGCGAAGAGAGCGCGTCGGAGAACGGCGTGCGCCCACGACGCTGCAGCGTGTCACCGTCGATCGCCGCTTGGGCGGCGTCACGCAGCTGCTCGTCGATGCTGCGGATCTCGTCGCGCGGCGGGCCGCTCGCCCCAGCCGCCCGGAGTCCGAGGAGACGCGCCAAGACAGGAAGGGTCATCCCCTGCAGCAGCAGACTGCCCGCGGCGACGAGGAACGCGATGAAGACCAGCAGGTCGCGCGACGGTACTTCTGCGGGCAGCGTCTGCGCCGCCGCGAGCGTGACCGCACCACGCATGCCGGCCCACACGATCATCGCATTGTGCTTCCAGGTCAGCGGCGACGCGTCGAAGTACTCGATGTCGGCGCGCATCCGTCCCGCAGTGCGCCTTCCGGACCCGGCTCCATCCACGGAGAGGCGGTGGCGCACCGATCTCGCCACCCTGGCGGTGTGCACCTGCATCATGGGGAAGACGTAGGCGGCACGGACGGCGATCAGGATCACGAGTGCCACCGCGGCGATGGCGATGCCTGCGAGCAGCCCTTCTTCTGCCTCAAGATTGCTCTCCACGATCCCCCACAACTCGAGCCCCATGAGGAGGAAGACGGCACCCTCGAGGAGGAACGCGATCGTGCGCCAGGTGAGCTTGTCGGAGATGCGCTGTTCGGGTGTGAGCCATCGCACGGCCCCTTGCCCGCAGACCACGCCCGCCACGACCGCCGCGACGAGGCCGGAACCTCCGAGTGCTTCCGTCGGCAGATAGGCGATGTACGGGATCGTCAAGCCGAGGGCGGTGTTCGCCGTCGCGCTCGTGGTCCATGCCCGCAGGCGCAGCGCCAGCCACCCGGCGCCCGCACCGACGGCGACAGCGGAGAGCACCGCCCAGGCGAACGATCCGAGAGTCGTGAGGAAGGAGAATCCGGACGCCGCCGCGACGATCGCCGTGCGCAGCAGCACCAGTGCGGTCGCGTCGTTGAGCAGGGACTCCCCCTCGAGCACGGTCACCACGCGTCGCGGCACTCCGAGTCGGCGCACGATGGACGTCGCGACGGCATCCGTCGGGCTCAGGATCGCACCGAGCGCCACCGCCAGCGGGAAGCCGAGACCGGGTATGGCCCAGAAGAAGAACAGCCCGAGCACCACGGCGCTCACGATCACGAGGAGCACCGATAGGCCGCCGATCGCGGCGAGATCACGCCGGAATTCGATCGCCGGGGCGGAGACGGCCGCCGAGAACAGCAGTGGAGGCAACACGCCGACCAGGATTAACTCCGGGGGCACGGACACGGCGGCCACCCCGGGGATCAGGCTGACCCCCACGCCGACGGCGACGAGGATCAGCGGCCCCGCGATGCCCGTCCGCTGCGACAGCGAGCTCGCGAACACGATCACGAACACGGCGACGATGACGAAGACGAGGACCTCTACCGGCATCCGGACTCCTCACGATCGGAACCCACGACTCACCCCGCCAGGTCGGCGACGCCGGCGCCGATGAGCTTGAAACCGAGGATGACGAACAGCACCGCCATGATGACGGCGTGATTGGTGACGAGCCAGTTGCGCATGCCGGAGAGGCGCACCTCGACCTTGCTCGGCGAGACGACGCTGATGATCCACGGAATCGCCACCGCCGAGATGCCGAAGATGCCGAAGATCAGCACGACGGCCACCACCTGTTCGACCGGCAGGACGGCCTGCGAAATGCGGCCCCCCGCGGCGGCGAGCAGCGGCAGATCCTTGGGCGACAGCGGTCCCGATATCAGGACGCCGACGAAGAACGCCTTCCACGCGGTCAGCCCGTCGAGACTGGCCATCCATTTGGGAGTCTCGTGCGAAGAACGGCCGCGCCACTGCAGCAGCGCGAGCACGAGCAGACCCGCACCGAGGACGATCTCGATGATGTCGATCGTGATGTGTGGCCCGGAGTCCGGGTCCTCCGCCCCCGCCGCTCGCCCGATCAGCACGAGGACGCCGACGAAGAGGATGCCCCATGCATAACACCCCAGGATGAACGCCGTGCCGTTCGTGCGCCCCTTGCCCGACGTCGCCATCAGGATGACGGCGACGATGGACAACGGGCTGATCGCGACGGCGACGCCGAGTGTCAGCAGATCTGCGAGGACGGCGATCATGCGCGCACCACCGGGTGCGCATTACGCAGGAACAGGATGATCCAGCTGAAGATGAGCAGAGCCGAGACGAGCTCGACGGCCGTCAGATTGTAGATGCCGGCCGAGAAGAGCAGCGCGAGGATCACGATCACCCCCACGTAGACGAAGCCCAGCGCGACGAAGACTCTCGGCATGGTCGGGATGAGCCAGGGGAGCCCGACCACGAGCACCGCGAACGCGACGCACATGCCGGTGGCGACTGTGTTGTGCAGGAGGAAGAACCGGTCGACGGGAAAGAGCCCGACACAGGCGAGCAGCGCACCGAGCAGAACGAAGAGCCCCCGAACGGTGCCTCGCCGCCGTCGATCCGCGTCCATCTCCGAAGGCAGAGACGCGGTCCCGAACCGCGCGATCGTCGTGACGATGACGCCCGACACGATCAGTGTGACGTTGAACGTCAGCGCCGAGATGTCGTGGGTGATGCCGAGCGCCGACAGGTTCATCTGCCACCACTGCGGGTCCGTCGCACTCAACATCGCCGTCACCATGCCGACCACGAGGAACACCGCGAGGACGAGGGACAGATGGCGGGGCGTGAGATTCGCCCCGCTCACGAAGGCGAGATATGCGCTGAGCGCCGCAGATGCCGCCGCGAGGACGACCGCGGGCGACGCGAACACCGTCGCCCCGACGAAGCTGTGATCGAGGATGGTCGCCACGCCGATCCACCCGAGAAGAGCGATGGCAGCGTAGGCGGCCGACAATGCGACGAGGTCGAACCACCAGTACCGGGTGCCGTCGGCGGCGCGCATGTCGGTCGGCCTGTCGCGATGCGGACGCAGACGGGATGTCGCGAATCCGGCAGCGGCGGCCACGGCGCCGGCGATCGCCGCGAACTCGCCGAGAGAGTGTCGGCCATCGATCGGGAGCTCGCGGCCCCAGAACACGAAGATCGCGACGATGGCGCTTCCCGCGAAGGCGAACGCGCCGAAAGTGAGGGCGAACGACTCGTCGTCGAGCGCACGCCGGCCCCGGCTGCGGGTGCCGACCGCCCCCGCACTCGCTCTCGTGTCGATCGATGTCGTCCTGTCCATCGCCGTCTCCCGTTCCCTCGCCACCGGCGTCCGCGTGCGCGTCATCGGAGAACGGGCTCGTCGTCGGGGCCGGAGCCCGCCCTGCCCCGGTGATGGCGTCCCCGATCCCAGAACGGAAGAACGATGAGAGAGGCCAGCAGGAAGCAGAGCGCCCCGACGAAGGTGCCGTAGTTCGCGAGACCGTTGTTGAACGCATCTCCGCTGGGCAGGATGAACGCGCCTACGGCCGAGGCACCGAACGCGATGCATCCGACCATGTTGATGAAGACCGACCACCAGGCACGGCGCCCCAGGTCCCAGAGTCTTCGGGCATGGGCGTAGGCCACGAATGCGAGGATGCCGCTGAGGAGGAAGGCGACGGACCCTCCGGCGTCGGGATTCCAGACGAGCTTCTCCTGTGCAGCGATGCTCCGCGCGTGCAGTGCACCGGTCGTGCTCACGTTGAACAGGATCGTCCCGAACGACTGCGTGGCAGCGGCGAGCCACTCCGCCCGCACCATCCGTCCCGGCGCGTAGGCCACCCTCACTGCCACGGCACCACTGAGGAACAGTTGGATCAGTCCGGCGCCGGTGAAGAACCAGGCGCCGATGAAGAAGAGCAGGTTGGACCCGCTCGAGCCCAATGCCTCGCTCAGGCCGGGCGCGGAGCCGACGGCGAAGAACGCGGAGCCGATCATGAACCCCCAGCACTGCTTCGTGACGTTGGGCACGAAGAGCCTGCGGGGTGGATCGATGCTGGTCGCTGCAACGGTCATCGTCGCACTCCTCTCTGTGTGACTCGAAGGCGCGATCGGGGAGGGCGCACGACGGCGCCCTCCCCGATCGGACGGATCAGTGGTGGAAGTGTGATCCGCTGCTCGCGGTATCGGGAAGCGGGGTGGTCAGCGCCTCGAGGAACGCCACCTCGCCCCGGATGTCGGCGAGCAGAGCCGATGCGAGGTCACGGCTGAGCCCGACCTTCACGACGATGCGCTGCAGGACGACATCCGACATGTCATCAGCCATCGGGTAGGCGGGGACGAGCCACCCCTTCATCCGCAGACGATCGGCGAGGTCGTACAGAGTCCACTTGTCGGTGTGCCCGTCCTTCAGCACCCACGCGAACACGGGGATCGTGTCTCCCTTGCTGATCAGATCGAATGGGCCGATCTTCGCGATCTCACTCGAGAGGTAGGTGGCGACGTCGATCGAGTTCTGCTGCACCTCGCGGTAGCCCTCGAATCCGAGACGGAGGAACTGGTAGTACTGCAGCAGCACCTGCGCGCCGGGGCGAGAGAAGTTCAGCGCGAGCGTGGGCATGTCCCCGCCGAGGTAGCTCACGTGGAAGATCATGCTCTCGGGCAGCACGGCGGTGTTGCGCCAGACCACCCACCCGACACCGGGGTAGACGAGGCCGTACTTGTGGCCCGAGGTGGAGATGGAGTTCACCCGGTCCAGCTGGAAGTCCCACACCAGGTCCGGCTGACAGAACGGTGCGACCATCGCGCCGGATGCCCCGTCGACGTGGATCTTCACGTCGAGGCCGGTCTTCGCCTGGATCTCATCGAGCTTCTTCGAGATCGCGATGGTGTCGTCGTACAGTCCGGTGAACGTCTGTCCGAGGATCGACACCACGCCGATCGTGTTCTCGTCGACGTAGTCCTCGAGGTTGTAGCCGTCGAGGATGATGTGATCCGGGCTCACCGGCACGTAACGCGGCTCGACGTCCCAGTAGTTGCAGAACTTCTCCCACACGACCTGGACAGCCGCCGACATGATCAGGTTCGGCTTGTCCGTCGACTTGCCCTCAGCGGTGCGCTTCTCCTGCCACAGGCGTTTGAGAGCGAGCCCGCCGAGCATGCACGCCTCCGACGAGCCGATCGTCGAGGTGCCGATCGTGTCGCTCTTGTCCGGGACGTTCCACAGGTCGGCGAGGATCCGCCAGCAGCGATCCTCGATCGCCGCGGTCGCCGGGTACTCGTCCTTGTCGATCATGTTCTTGTCGGCCGCTTCGAGGTACAGCTTCTTGGCCTCGTCATCCATCCAGGTGCCGACGAACGTCGCGAGATTGAGTCGCGAGTTGCCGTCGAGGATCGACTCGTCGTGCACGATCTGGTACGCCGTCTCCGGCAGGCTCGGGCCGGTCGGCAATGTGAACTTGTCGAACTCGGTGGCCTCGCCCGGTCGGACGAAGACGGGATTGATGCTGATGGTCGAGTCGATGTTCGTCGACTGCCGGGCCTTGTGCGTGTTGGTGGTCACTTTTCGCTCCTACGAAGAGATCGGACGGGTGAAGTGGGATGAGGTGCCAGGACGTGTGGTGAGGGTGACTCTCCTCCTATACCTCGACCGGTGGGTAGAGGCGGTCCATGTTGTACTGCCTGTTGCGCCGGGCGGCCAACGTCGAGATCGCGAGGAACACCACTGTGAGCAGGGCGATCGTGCCGATCGCAACCCACAGCCGGTAGTCCGCGCCTCCCAGGATCATGAACCTCAGCCCGGTGACGGTGGCCGTCATCGGATCGATCCAATGGATGTACTGGAACGGCAGCGTCGTCACCGCGACCGGGTACACGCCTCCGGCGGAAGTGAGTTGCACCATGAGGAAGGCGAGCGTGAGCACTCGGCCCACGGCCGGCCCGAGGACGGCATTGAACATCTGGATCATGGCCATGAACATCGCGACCATGAGCAGCATGAACCCGAACGTGCCCCAGGGGTTGGCGTACTCCATTCCCAGTCCGAACCGCACGACCAGGTAGAGGATCGCCGCCTGCAGGAAGCCGACCGCCAGCGTGGGCGCATAGGAGGCGAGCACGGTTCGGAAGGACCCGAGCCCTTGCGCCAGCGGACGCGCCTGCAGCGGAGTGAAGAGCATCCACGCGATGATGCCGCCGACGAACAGCGCAAGCCCGAAGAAGAACGGTGCGAATCCGTAGGCGAAGGTCTTCGCCTCGTTGTTCGTGACCTGCTTCATCACGACGGGATCGGCCAGCGTCTTGATGAAGCTCGACTGCTGATCACTGTTCCAGTGGGGGATCAGTTTCATCCCCGATTCGACGCCGCTGGCAAGTTCCGCGGTGCCGGCCACGAGCGCAGGCATGTTCGCGGAGATCTCGTTCGCACCGTCGCTGAGCTGGACCAGGCCGCTCGCGAGCTGGTCCGCGCCCGATCGCAGTTCGTCGGCCTTCCCCGTGACCTGGTTCAGGGTGTTGTTGATGCCGCCGGACTCGACAGCCCGCAGCATCACGTTCACGCGACTGCTCGGGTTGTCGAACTCGCCGGCGAGGGTGTCGACGTCGTTGCGGAGACGGTCGAAGGCGATCGACACCTCCTGCCCGACACCACTCTGCTCGATCGATCGCTGCACATTCTCCAGCCGCTCGGCCAGCTCGTCGTCGCCGGAGGCGCGCACGTCGTCGATCACCGCCTGCAGATCTGCCCGCGCCCGCGTGTTCGCTTCCGCGATACCTGCCAGTGCGCCGTCGAGGCTGTCGGTGCTGGTGCGGATGGACGAGGCGAACTGCTGCAGTTCGCCGGTCGTGAGACCGTTGGCGTTGACGGCTCGCTCGACCTGCCCGACGGCACCGTCCACGTTGGCCACGAGTTCATCGAGGGCGGCGGAAAGCGTCCCCGCGCCCGACTTGGCCGTCACCAGACCCGTGGCGAGTTGATCGGCTCCCGCGCTGAGTTCGTCGACCCCGGAGTTGAGCGTCTCGATACCGGCCGCGGCCTGGCGGATCGTGGGTAGCTCCCCCTTGATCCCGGTCGCGACGGCGAGGAAGACCTGCTCCCCCACCTGCGCCGTGACGTCGTTGATGACCTCAGCGGCAGCATCCTGACCGATCACGGTCGACAGGTAGTTGTTCGCGTCGTTGTAGGTGAAGATCAGGTCGGCCTGGCGGGGGTCCCCCGTCGCCGCCGATGCGATCGCCTCGCTGAAGTCCGCAGGGATCGTGATCGTGAACGCATATCGTCCGTGTTCGAGGCCTGCGGTGCCTTCGGCCTCATCCACGACGTGGGTCTCGAGCTGCCCGGAATCGACGATCCCCTTCACGACCTGGGTACCCGCATCGAGCGGCTCGCCCATCGCGTCGGCCCCCTCGTCGAGGTTGACGATGGCGACGGGCAGATGGTTCACGTTGCCGAACGGGTTCCAGAACGCCCAGAGGTACAGGGCGCCGTACAGGAGTGGCATCAGGATGATGACGGCGACGGCGAGACGCGGCATGCGCCCGCGGTAGTAGCGCTTGAAATCGCTACCGGGTGAGAATGCGGCGATCATCGGCCGGTGACCTCTCGTTCCAGGACCGCGAATTCGTGGTCGGTGAGGTTGTGGACCTCGATCACATCGGTGATGCCGTCCTGCTTGTCGACGCCGTTGACGTCGGCCATGATGACGGTCTGCTCGGCACCGAGAGCGATGAGGCGCTCACGGAGACGCCGGGAGCCCTCGACGCTGGCGAGGGTGTCGACGCCACCGACGACCAGCAGCGGGGGCTTTCGGATGTTGGCCACGGCGATGCGGAAGAGGGCTGCCGTGAACTCCGGCAGCTCCTCGACCATCGCGTCCATCGTCGGCAGCGAATAGTCACCGAATACCGGGCGGCAGATGCGTTCGAGATCCTCGTCGGTCGACTGCGGCACCCACTGGTACCACTTGGCGGCCCACCGCACCTGTTCGGTCACGATGTCGTGCACGCGGATCGTCTGCGGGATGCCGTCGACCTCGTCGACGTTGGCGATCGCCGCCTGACCGAAGAGATGATGCGGCTTGTCGATGCGTCCGAAGGCTTCGAGTCGTCCGGTGGTCGGCTTCATCCGCCCGCTCAACGTCAGCAGGAGCGCCTGGCGGCCGCGGCCTCCTGCGCCGACGAGCACCGTGACGCCGCCGGCTCGGACCGTGAGATCGACCGGTCCGTAGATGTGCCCCCAAGAGGCGTCGACACCGATGCCGGTCGCGGTGATCAGCACCTCGCCGAACGTCTCGCTGTGGCCACTGCGTGTGCCGAGACCCTCATCGGTCTCACCCTGATCCGTCGGAGCTGCCATCGCTCTTCCCCTTCGATTCGCCCTGAGATTGCCGATAGGAGCCGACATGGCTTCAGGCCTCGTTCTTGATGACCTGGCCGCCCTTGACGATGAGCGCGAAGTTCGCGTCAGGGTCGGCGATGAGCGAGAGGTCTTCGATCGGATCTCCGTTGACGAGGATCAGGTCCGCCCAGGATCCTTCCGCGATGACGCCGAGCTTCGCGCCTCGGTAACTGTTGCGCTCCCCCGCGAGCTCGAACAGCGACGCGTTGCCGGAGGTGAGCATCGTGAGGGCGTCCACATTGCTGTAGAAGTCACCGAGGCGCGCAGCCATGACACTCTGGCGGGCCGCGGACTGCGGCTCGAGCAGCAGATCGGTCCCCCATGCGGTCTTCACTCCATACTGCTTCGCCCAGCCGTACACCTCATCGGTGCCATGGCAGATCTCGGTGTTCTTCGCGGCACGCACCGGGTCGGGATAGTGGTGGTCGTCCTCGGCGAAAGGCTGCATCGAGAGCCAGGCACCCTTCTCGGCGATCAGCGCGATCGTCGCCTCGTCGGCGAGGTGTCCGTGTTCGATCGATGTGACGCCGGCCTCCAGAGCACGCGCGATTCCGGCGGGCGTGTAGACGTGGGTGGCCACGTAGGTGCCGTAGTCGGTCGCCGCCTGCACTGCGGCTCGGATCTCATCCGGTGTGTACTGCAGAGTGTTCAGCGGGTCGTACATCGACGCAGCCCCACCGCCGAGGGTGAGCTTGATCTGACTCGCCCCCATCTTGAGCTGCTCCCGGACAGCCGCCAACACGCGCGGCACTCCGTCGGCGACGCGGGTGAAGTGGATGTCCTCGGTCCGGCTCGGTGCACCGCCGAACTCCTCCGGAACGTCGTAGACGAACGAGAAGTCAGCGTGTCCCGATGTCTGCGAGATCATCGCTTGGCTGGGGAAGATGCGCGGCCCCTCGAATACACCGCGATCGATGAGCGACTTCACCGGAGCGGTGTCACCACCCATATCCCGCACCGTCGTGAACCCGCGCAGCAGCATCCGCTTCGCCTCGGCGATCGTGTTCCCGTACAGCGCGCCGGTCGGACCCTGCAGGAACTCCATCATGCTGTTGGCGTTGCCCATGAGGTGCACGTGGGCATCGCTCAGGCCCGGCATCAGGAAGCGCCCTTTCGCGTCGATCTCGATCACGCCGTCGGAGGCGTCGCCGGCGACGGGAGCCGAGGATACGGCCACGACGAAGGGACCTTCGATCAGGACATCGACGTTGTCCTGTGTCTTCGCATTCACGCCGTCGAAGACGCGAGCGTCGCGAATGATCATTCTCTGAGGTGCATGCGTCCCTGGGGCCATGGCCGCGAGACTATGCCGCGGGCTGCGCGGTGGATGCGTCCCGGCGAGAGATTTCCCCCGACCCGTCATTCGGGTGATGACCCTGTCCGCCCTCTGCCCTTCACCCGGCTCTCATCCTCTCGTGGAGCGGCACGAAAGGTGAGTAGTCTCCTCCCTGGAGCGGCCCGCGAGCGCGCGGGAGCAGGAGGAGGAGACGTATGCCCGAGAAGGAAAGCACGACAGGCAGCGGTACGGAACAGAAGGCGAAGGCGAACGGAGCGAAGGCGATCATCGCCATCATCATCGCCATCGCCGCGCTCTCCTTCGTGTTCTCGAATGTGGCTCCCGCGACGCTGAGATTCCTGTTCCTGGAGTTCACGATGCCCGCCTGGGGCTGGTTTCTCGCGGTTCTGGCTGCCGGCGTGGTCATCGGTTCCCTGTTCCCCTGGTTCCGACCGCGGAAGCGTGGATGACCTTCATTCCTGCTCCGGCATAGAAGCGCAATCTTGCCGATCCCCGACGAACCCGAGAGAGAGACACCGACATGTGCACAAGAGTGGTCTGGCCCGACGCCGACGGAGCGGTGATCGTCGGACGGAACATGGACTACCACCGCGATCTGGGCACCAATCTGTGGAAGCTGCCGAGAGGGTCGCGCCGCGACGACGGAGTCGACGGCGCTCTGACCTGGCAGTCCCGGTACGGCAGCATCGTCGCCACGGCCTTCGACATGATCACGGTCGACGGGGTGAACGAGGCGGGGCTCGCCGGGCACGTTCTCTGGCTCGCCGAATCCTCATACGGAGAGCTCGATCCGTCACGACCAGCGCTGAGTCAGGCCGTCTGGTTGCAGTATTTCCTCGACAATTTCGCCACGGTGGCGGAAGCCGTGGGGTGGATCACCTCGAACCGCGTGCAGGTGGTCCAGCTCACGGACCCCGTCACGGGTGAGGTCCCCACGATTCATCTGGCCCTGGACGACGCATCCGGCGATTCCGCGATCATCGAGTACATCGACGGCGACGTCGAGGTCCACCACGGGGCGGAGTTTCGGGTGATGACGAACTCGCCGAAGTATGACGAGCAGCTCGCGCTGCTTTCACAGATCGACGGGTTCGGGGGCGAGAACCCCCTGCCTGGGACGACGCTCGCCCCCGACCGTTTCGCCCGTGCCGCCCACTACGTCCGTCGTCTGCCGCAGCCGAAGACCCAGCTCGAGGCCATCGCGTCGATGTTCAGCGTGATCCGCAACGCCGCCCAGCCCTTCCGCTTGCCGGACGAAGGCAGACCGGATGCATCGCAGACCATCTGGCAGGTCGTCGCGGATCTCACCCGCCTCCGCTATGTGTTCGAATCGACGACGCGCCCGAACATCGTGTGGGTCGACCTCGCTGATGTCGACTTCGCCGAGGGCAGCCCCCCGCTGGTCCTCGATCTGGGCAGCGGTCTCGCGATCGAAGGAGGCCTGGCGGGCAACGTCTCGACGAAGTTCGAGGAGCGCGGTGAACTGCATTTCCTGTCCCTCACCGATCTCCGTCGTCTCGCCGCCGGACACGGTGCGGTGGCTTCGTCTCGTCCGAGCTGAGTCTCCGATGCCACAGAACGCGCGCAGCGCCTCGGCGCGCGCTGAGACGATGAACCTGACGGACAGCACGCGGGCGATCGAGGCGCTGCGGAGCGCCGTGCTCTCGAAGAGCAGCGAAGCGGTGGCTCACGCGGCCATGATGAACATCTGGCCGTTGTACAGCGTGCACGCCGATGAGCTCGTGTCCGCCGTCGAGTCACTTCCGACGCCTCTCCTGGAGCGGTACCCGGTGCTGCGCATCGTGCACCGCATGACGCCCGTGCTGGCGCGGACGAACCGCCCGTTCAAACCCCTCATCTATCCCGACGACGCGCGGAACATGAGCGCGGACGAACTCGACATCTTCACGCTCGTGCAGATGGTGGCCTTCCGGTTGAGCGGAGACGTGGCGGCCGCGATGATCTACGCTCGTCGCCTGCAAGACCGCATCCTGCAAGTCCGCGTCGAATCCCGCGAGCGCCCGGACGGACCGCTCTGGTTCTATCACCAGCAGATCGGATCGACCCTGCTCGCGGCCGGAGAATCCGCGGCCGCGCTGCTGGAATTCGCCACCGCCCGGGACCTCGGGAGATTGTCGCAGCAGACCGATGCGGAACGGATGGCGCTCGGGCGCTCGGCACTCACCCACGCCGTTCGCGGCTCGATCGACGATGCCGAGAGCTCGCTGAGAGAGCTCGCCACGTTGCCTGAACCCACACGCGCCCATCTGACGGCGACGGCTATGACGGAACGATGCGCACGCGCTCTGCTCGCCGTCGACAGCATGGACCCGGACACCGACGAACTCCTCAGCCAGCTCGAAACCTATGACAGCATCGAGCTGACCTGGCCGTTCGCGCTGCTCGCGCGGTCACGGCGACTGCTCGTGTTGCAGCATCCCGACGATGCGATCGAGGCCGTTGCTCTCGCACGCGACGCGCATCCGGATCAGCACGGCTCGTTCGCGACCGACGTCATCAACTCCGTGTCGATCGACGCACTCTGGTCTACCGGAGACACGACCGCCGCCAGACGGATCGCCGAGGAGACCGCTCGATCGGGACCGCTCACGCGCATGGCGATCATCCGCCACGCACTTCTCGAGTCACGCCTGGATGTCGCCGCTTCGGGACTGCGTCAGATGTCCACCGCCCGATCGTTGGGGCCGGGTGCACGCGCGGAGTCGATCCTCCTGTCTGCGTGGTTGGAGTGCGCACTCACCGATGCGGTCGCCTCGGAGACGGCTGCGCAGGTCGCGCGAATCGCTTCGAGGCCGGGGCGGCGGCGACTCGTCTCGCAGATTCCCCTCCAGCTGATAACCCGGGTGCAGGAACGCCTCTCCCCGGAGGAAGCAACCTCCTTCGCGGCCGCGACCGGGGGGCTGGCCGCCGCCGACCGCCCACGTCCGCCCACCCTCACCGCGAGTGAACTCCGCGTTCTCCAAGCTCTTCCGCTGCATGCCACGACCGCCGCTCTCGCCGCGTCGTTGCTCGTCTCACCGAACACGATCAAGTCGCAGCTGAGATCGCTTTACCGCAAGCTCGGGTGTTCGACGCGCGACGACGCCGTCAGCATCGCATCCCGACTGCATCTGCTCGCCTCCGAAGTCTCGCCCCGATCATGACACCGCTCGACCGCGAGACGAATCAGAGTCCAGGGATCATCGGGCGGGCACGGGGCGCTCTCCAGGCCCTGCGCCCGCGTGCTGTGATCGGGAATGATGCCGAGCCCGGTGCCGACGTGATCGCGATGCTCGGTATGCTCGGCGCCTCGCTACTGGCTTCGTCGCAGGCGACGAATGATGTGGAGGAGACACTCAACCGTCTTGCGCAGCAATACGACCGCGCAGATCTCCGCGTGTTCGTCCTCCCGACGATCGTGATGGTCGAGGATCCGCGCAACTCGTCATCCGCCACTTCCCTCTTCGCCGTGGGTAGTGTTCCGCTGCGCCTCGACCAGGTCGACGCCGTCGAGCGACTCGTGCGTGAGGCCTCGAGGAGTACGACGCCACCGCAAGACGTCGTCGCTCGACTCGGCGAGATCCGATCGGAATCCGCACGGTTCGGACCGGTGCTCACCGTCTTCGGGTACACCCTGCTCACGGTCGGGTTCGGCCTGGTGCTCAATCCCACCGTGACCGCTCTTCCGGTCTATGTGCTGCTCGGCGTGGTCGTGGGGTCGATCGTTCTGATCGGCAATCGCGTCGCCACGCTGTCCCTCATCCTGCCGGTGCTCACCGCCTTCTCCGTGACACTCCTCATATCGCTGCTCGTTCGCCCCTTCGTGCACGACGATGTGCTCCGGCTCGTGGCGCCGTCGCTGGTCTCTTTCCTCCCCGGGCTCACGCTCACGATCGCCGCCGTCGAGCTCACCTCCGGGCAGATGATGGCGGGGGCGAGCCGCTTGGTCTCCGGCATCGCACGGCTCGGCCTTCTCACCTTCGGCGTGTACGCGGGCATCTCCATCGCCGGGGAGCCTCCGGCTCCTACCACCGCACCGATGCAGCTCGGCGCATGGGCGCCCTGGGCGGGGATCGTCCTGGTCGCACTCGGCTACTACCTGTACTCCGCAGCGCCGCGACGATCACTCGTGTGGATCCTCTATGCGCTCGTCGTCGCCTATTCGGGACAGCTGCTGGGCGACATGCTGGTCGGAGCCGAATTGTCGGGGCTCATCGGCGCTCTGATCGTCATCCCCGCCGTCATGCTCGCCGGCCGCCTCTCCGCATCCCCCTCGACCGCGGTCATGCTCACCTGTGCGTACTGGCTCCTGGTACCCGGCGCGATGGGGTTCATCGGTCTCAGCGAGGCGGCATCGGGCGCCTCCGGCGCCACCGACACCATCATGCGGACCTTCGGCTCCCTCACTGCCATCGCGATCGGGATGCTGCTGGGAGCAGGGCTGAGCCGTGACGTCGCGGCGATGTCTCGAGGGTGGAGGCAAGCGCGCGGACGGGGTGGCGCAAACGGACCGACGAAGCCGAGCGACGGAGAGCGAATGCACCATGACTGACCATCCTGCCGTCGACGAGAATCCGCGCCGGCTTCGCGAGACCCTGACATCGCTCAATCGTCCCTTCTCGTCGGGGTACATCTTGACGTTGGGCGGACTTCTCGCTTTCGGCACGGGTGTGGCGTTCACGCACCTCTCCACGGTGCTGATCTATGTGTCATTCGCCCTTTTCGCCGCCCTCGGACTCGACCCCGTGGTGCGCAAGCTCGAGACCCGCGGGGTACGGCGCGCGTGGGGAATCGTGATCGTGTACGCGACTTTCGCTGCGGCGGTGGTGGGCGCTCTGATCTTGATCGTTCCGACCGCGGTGCGCCAAGTCGCTCAGGTGATCGCCGACGGACCGAAGCTGATCAAGAGTTTCGAAGCATCAAGCTTCTACGGCTGGCTCCACGATGCGTTGGGGAGCGAAGCGACCACCCTCGTGCACGACGTCACGGCTTTTCTCACGCAGCCCTCCCACATCGCGGCGATAGGCCAGGGGGTGCTGCAGGTCGGAGTGTCGATCGTCTCGACGGCCTCCGGCGTGGTCATCGTGCTCGTGCTGAGCTTGTATTTTCTGGCCTCCCTGCCGGCGATCAAGGCGGGATTCAACCGTCTCTTCCCCGCGTACAACCGGTCCGGCGTCGACTCGATGACAAGTCAGATCACGGATTCCGTGGGCAGCTACCTCATGGGAATGGTCGTGTTGGCGTTCTTCAACAGTGTTGTCGCGCTCGTCCTGCACCTCGTCCTGAACCTTCCCTTCGCGCTGCTGATGGCGGTCGTCGCATTCGTCATAACCCTCATCCCGCTGGTGGGATCCGTGCTCTACTGGGCTGTCGCGACCGCGCTCGCACTCTTCTCCGGATGGCTTCCGGCGCTGATCTTCGCCGTGGCGTACCTCATCTACATGCAGCTCGAGGCCTACGTCCTGACGCCGAAGGTGATGAATCGGGCGATCGCCGTGCCCGGGGCACTCGTGGTCATCGGGGCGCTCGTGGGCGGCACCCTGCTCGGGCTCCTGGGCGCTCTGATCGCGATTCCGGTGACCGCCTCGATCCTCCTCATCGTGAAGCAGGTCCTCATACCGAGACAGGATTCGAGGACAGTATTCCCGTAGCCACGCCCATGATGAACGGCGCAGCTGGCGACCTCGAACGAGAAAGCCCCCGCACGGTGGTCGATAGGACCGCCGGGCGGGGGCTTCGTGGGCGTCAGCGAATCCTACGCTGACCAGCGTTTCTCAGAAGTCCCAGTCGTCGTCTTCCGTGGCCTCGGCCTTGCCGATGACGTACGACGAGCCCGACCCCGAGAAGAAGTCGTGGTTCTCGTCGGCGTTCGGCGAGAGCGCCGACAGGATCGCCGGGTTCACGTTCGTGACGCTGGAGGGGAACATCGCCTCGTAGCCCAGGTTCATGAGGGCCTTGTTGGCGTTGTAGTGCAGGAACTTCTTGACGTCTTCGGTCAGACCGACGCCGTCGTAGAGGTCCTGCGTGTACTGCACCTCGTTGTCGTAGAGCTCGTACATGAGCGAGAACGTGTAGTCCTTGAGCTCATCGCGACGCTCCTGGGTCTCGTTCTCGAGCCCCTTCTGGAACTTGTATCCGATGTAGTACCCGTGCACGGCCTCGTCACGGATGATGAGGCGGATGAGGTCGGCCGTGTTCGTCAGCTTCGCCTTCGACGACCAGTAGATCGGCAGGTAGAACCCCGAGTAGAAGAGGAACGACTCCAGCAGGGTGGAGGCCACCTTGCGCTTGAGCGGGTCGTCTCCCTGGTAGTAGTCCATGATGATCTGAGCCTTCTTCTGAAGGTTCGGATTCTCGGTGGACCAGCGGAACGCCTCGTCGATCTCCTTCGTCGACGCGAGCGTCGAGAAGATCGAGGAGTAGCTCTTCGCGTGCACCGACTCCATGAACGCGATGTTCGTGTACACGGCCTCTTCGTGAGGCGTGATCGCGTCGGGGATCAGCGACACCGCACCCACGGTGCCCTGGATCGTGTCGAGCAGGGTGAGACCGGTGAACACCCGCATGGTGAGCAGCTGCTCGTCGGGGGTGAGCGTGTTCCACGACTGCACGTCGTTCGACAGCGGCACCTTCTCCGGCAGCCAGAAGTTGTTCACCAGACGGTTCCAGACCTCGAGGTCCTTGTCGTCCTGGATGCGGTTCCAGTTGATCGCCTGCACGCTGGAGACCAGCTTGAGTCTTTCAGGAGTCATTTTCTTCGTCGTTTCTCGGGTTCAGCTGTCAGCAGCGGGTCAACGGGTCAGAGCATGCACGAGACGCACTCGGCCATGTCGGTGCCCTCGAGCGCGAGCTGACGCAGGCGGATGTAGTAGATCGTCTTGATGCCCTTGCGCCATGCGTAGATCTGCGCCTTGTTGATGTCACGCGTGGTGGCGGTGTCCTTGAAGAACAGCGTCAGCGACAGGCCCTGGTCGACGTGCTGCGTGGCAGCGGCGTACGTGTCGATGACCTTCTCGTAGCCGATCTCGTATGCGTCCTGGTAGTACTCCAGGTTGTCGTTCGTCATGAACGCCGCCGGGTAGTAGACGCGACCGAGCTTGCCTTCCTTGCGGATCTCGATCTTCGACGCGATCGGGTGGATCGACGACGTGGAGTTGTTGATGTACGAGATCGAGCCGGTCGGCGGGACGGCCTGCAGGTTCTGGTTGTAGATGCCGTGCTTCTGGATCGATGCCTTCAGCTCGGCCCAATCGTCCTGCGTCGGGATGTGCTTGCCGGCGAAGAGCTCCTTGACCTTCTCGGTCGCGGGGACCCACGCCTGGTCGATGTACTTGTCGAAGAATGCACCCGACGCGTAGGTCGAGTCCTCGAACCCGTCGAACGTCGTGCCGCGCTCGATGGCGAGGTTGTTCGACGCACGCAGCGCGTGGAACAGCACCGTGTAGAAGTAGATGTTCGTGAAGTCGATGCCCTCTTCGGAGCCGTAGTACACGTGCTCGCGGGCGAGGTATCCGTGCAGGTTCATCTGGCCGAGGCCGATCGCGTGAGAGCGGTCGTTGCCGTCCTCGATCGAGCGCACCGAGCCGATGTGGCTCTGGTCGCTGACCGCGGTGAGGGCGCGGATGGCGGTCTCGACCGTCTGACCGAGGTCATCGGCATCCATCGACAGCGCGATGTTCATCGAGCCGAGGTTGCAGGAGATGTCCTTGCCGATGTTGTCGTACGACAGGTCGTCGTTGTACGTGGTCGGCGTGTTCACCTGCAGGATCTCGCTGCAGAGGTTGGACATGTTGATCCGACCCTTGATCGGGTTGGCCTTGTTCACCGTGTCTTCGAACATGACGTACGGGTAGCCGGACTCGAACTGGATCTCGGCGACGGTCTGGAAGAACTCGCGCGCGTTGATCTTGGTCTTCTTGATGCGCGGGTCGTCGACCATCTCGCGGTACTTCTCGGTGACCGAGATGTCGCCGAACGGCACGCCGTAGACCTTCTCGACGTCGTACGGCGAGAACAAGTACATGTCCTCGTCGTTCTTGGCGAGCTCGAACGTGATGTCGGGAACCACGACACCCAGCGAGAGAGTCTTGATGCGGATCTTCTCGTCGGCGTTCTCACGCTTGGTGTCGAGGAAGCGCATGATGTCGGGGTGGTGCGCGTTGAGGTACACCGCACCCGCACCCTGACGGGCACCGAGCTGGTTGGCGTAGCTGAAGCTGTCTTCGAGGAGCTTCATCACGGGGATGATGCCCGAGGACTGGTTCTCGATCTGCTTGATCGGCGCACCCGACTCGCGGATGTTCGAGAGCAGGAGCGCCACGCCGCCGCCGCGCTTGGAGAGCTGCAGCGCGGAGTTGATGCCGCGGGCGATCGACTCCATGTTGTCTTCGATGCGCAGCAGGAAGCAGCTGACGAGCTCGCCGCGCTGTGCCTTGCCGGCATTGAGGAAGGTCGGGGTGGCGGGCTGGAAGCGACCGGAGATGATCTCCTCGACGAGGGCGACCGCGAGCTTCTCGTCACCGTCGGCGAGGCCGAGCGCGGTCATGACGACACGGTCCTCGAAGCGCTCGAGGTAGCGCTTGCCGTCGAAGGTCTTGAGCGTGTAGCTCGTGTAGTACTTGAACGCGCCGAGGAACGTCTCGAAGCGGAACTTCTTGCCGTAGGCGAGATCGTTGAGCTTCTGGATGAACTCCATCGAGTACTTCTCGATGACGGCGCCCTCGTAGTACTCCTTCTCCACGAGGTAGTCCAGACGCTCCTTGAGCGAGTGGAAGAACACCGTGTTCTGGTTCACGTGCTGCAGGAAGTACTCCCGCGCCGCGCGCTTGTCGGCGTCGAACTGGATCTTCCCGTCCGCGTCGTACAGGTTGAGCATCGCGTTGAGGGCGTGATAGTCGAGACCCTCGTATGCAGGGTTCGCCTTGAATGCCACTGTCTCGGTCACTGAAGCTGCCACCGTCGTTCCAATCCGTCGCTCACGCGATCCACATCGTCTTGTGTGCCGAAGATCTCGAGCCGATACAAGTGCGGCACGTGGCACTTGCGGCTGATGATGTCACCGGCGAGGCAGAATGCATCGCCGAAGTTGGTGTTGCCCGCGGAGATCACTCCGCGGATGTGGCGCCGGTTGCGCTCGTCGTTGAGAAACCGGATCACCTGTTTGGGGACGGCGCCCTTCTCGACGCCGCGCCCCGCGCCCCCGCCATAGGTGGGGGTGACCAGCACGAATGGCTCGTCGATGACGAGATCTTCTTCGTGCCGGTGGAGGGGGATGCGTCGGGACGGGAGTCCGAGTTTCTCGATGAAGCGCGCAGTGTTACCCGACACGCTCGAGAAGTAGATCAGGAGCGGCGCTGCGGTCGCGACGGCGCTCATGGGGCGTCACGCCAGACGGGAGGCGAGCTCGTCGATCTTGTCGGGACGGAAGCCCGACCAGTGACCCTCGTCGGTGACGACGACGGGTGCCTGCAGGTAGCCGAGCGCCTTGACCTGCTCGAGCGCCGTCGGGTCCTCGGAAAGGTCGAGGATCTCGTACTCGATGCCCTTGGCATCGAGGGCGCGGTAGGTGGCGTTGCACTGAACGCAGGAAGGCTTTGTGTAGACCGTGATCGACATCTTTTCGTAACCCCTCAAATCTCTGGCCTGCTTCTCATCAGGCTGTTTCCCGGTAGACCCCCTGCCGGGACTTCAATACTACATATGGGGACCGACATTGGGGGCGACCACAAGGGGTAGTAGTTACATCCGTGTAGTTATCCACCGTTCTCTACAGATACAACACAGGTTCTCCACCGTTTCTTCCACAGGCTGAGGCCCCTTCGCGAGGCTCCCGAACCGCGAGAAATCGCGGCTGGGAAGCCCCTGTGAACGATCCATCCACAGGGGGCACGCTACGCCGCCCCTCAGACATTTCGTTTCCTGTGGAATCGGACTTTCGGCGTGTCGCGGGCGTGTCGCCGCACGGCCTCTTCCACGACCACACTCGAGGCCCGGTACCGTTGTCTGGTGGCGGGATATCGGGACCTTCTTCGCACGCCCGGAGTGGCGCGCATGATCGCGGCTCAGCTGACCGCGCGCTTCCCCAACGGCATGATGTCCCTCGCGATCCTGCTGCACGTCGAGCAGCAGACCGGGTCGTACGGCTCCGCCGGCCTCGTCCTCGCCGCGACCAGCGTCGGGCAGGCCGTCGCCGGCCCGATCACGAGTCGATGGATGGGCGTCTGGGGCATGCGACGGGTGATCACCCTCACCCTCTCGGTCTGCGTCGTCACCGTGCTCGGACTCGCCCTGCTGCCGCTCGACGTGCCGGGCTACATGCTGCTCGGGATGGTCGCGGGGCTCTCCACCCCGCCCGTGCAGGCCGCCGTGCGCACGATCTACCCGAAGCTCGTGAACTCCTCGAACCTCACGCCGCTGTTCTCCCTCGACGCCTCGCTGCAGGAGATCATCTGGGTGCTGGCGCCGGTCGTCATCACCCTGGTCTCCACCCAGATCGGGACGGCGGAGGGCCTGCTGCTGGTGGCGATCATCCTCGTCGGCGGCGGCGCCTGGTTCATCCTCTCCCCCGAGGTCGGTCGGGTGCGCATCCCGCGCAGCCGCAATGCGCTGGGCAAGGTCGTCCTCAAACCTCCCGTGCTGCTGGCGACCGTCATCGGCTTCCTGCTGATCGGCGCCTGCTCCGCGGTCGAGGTGGGCGTCGTCGCGACCTTCGAGCACGGCAGTCTCGCGGCCGGACTCGTGCTCGCCGTGTTCTCGGCGGGGAGCCTGGCGGGCGGCCTGGCGTTCGGCCACATCCCGATCGGGCCGTGGGCCATGGCGCGCCGCCTGCTGATCGTCACGATCGGCCTGGGCCTCACGATGGTCATGCTCAACGTGTTCTGGCTGGGCGGCACCCTGATCCTCGCCGGCATCGGCATCGCTCCCGCCCTCGCCGTGCTCTTCGCCATCACCTCGGCCAGCGTGAAGTTCAGCGAGACCGCTGAAGCCTTCGGATGGGCGGGCACCGGGCAGCTGATCGGCGCGGCAGCCGGATCCGCCGTCGCCGGGTTCCTCGTCGATGCGAGCGACTGGCGCGGCGCCTACCTGGCCGCCACGATCTTCGCCGCGGTCGGCCTGCTCGTCTCCATCGTCTTCGTCCGTTCCTTCCCCGACCTGCGTCATCGCGACGCGAGCCCGTATCCCGACACCGAACCCCTGGCGGTCACCCCCTCATGAGCTCCACCTCCTCCCCCGTCTCCGCACCCGAGATCGTCTGCGTCGGCGAGACCATGGCGCTGATCACACCGACCGATGCCGCACTCGCGACAGCCGGTCACGCGACGATCGGCATCGCCGGGGCGGAGTCGAACGTGTCGGCCGGGGTCGCCGCGACCGGGCACCGCGTGGCCTGGGCATCCCGCCTCGGCGCCGATCCGCTCGGCGACCGCATCGCGTCGGAGCTCGAGCGTCGCGGCGTGGAGCTGTGGGTCGAGCGCGACGGCACCACCCCGACCGGCGTGATGTTCAAGGATCCGGGCGTCGAGTCCTCCTCCGTCTACTACTACCGCCGAGGCTCCGCGGCCTCTCGCATGCAGGCGGGGTTCCTCACGCCGGAGCGGCTCGACGGCGTGCGCATCGTGCACACCACCGGGATCACGCCCGCGCTCTCCGCATCCTGCCGCGAGATGGTGGACCGGCTCTTCGCCGATGCGCGCACAGCCGGTGCGCTAGTGTCCTTCGACGTGAACGACCGCCGCCCCCTGTGGAGTCGAGAGGACGCGGCGGAGACCCTCGCCCGCCTGGCCGACGCCGCCGACATCACCTTCGTCGGACGCGACGAGGCCGAACGCATCTGGGGAACCGCGACGGCGGCGGAGATCAGGGCCTTCCTGCCGAACTGCGCACTGCTCGTCGTCAAGGACGGCGACATCGGCGCGACCGCATACGACGGCGATGCCGAGCCGGTGTTCGTCCCCGCTCCGGTGGTCGACGTGGTCGAGCCGGTCGGCGCGGGCGATGCTTTCGCCTCCGGCTTCCTGGCGGCGACCCTCGACGGCGCCGACCTCGCCGCACGCCTCTCCGCGGGCCACGCCGCCGCCGAGAGAGTGCTGCTGATCGCGGCGGACCTGCCGGCATTGCCGCCGCTCGACTGACACTCGGGATCGCTTCCGGGGAAGACTCTCCCCTTTCACTGAACGCCCGTTCAGAGATCGCCGAGCGGCGTCAAGCGACTGCTCGGTGAACGCTCGTCGCCTTTCGATGAACGACGGATGACGGGTGGCAGGAACCGCCGCTTCGCTGCGCCTCGCGCTAGTAGCTTCGCGAATGGCGCCTCCTCCACCCTGTTGCAGCGCGCCATCACCCCTCTCGAATCCCGACGAAAGGTGCTGCCTGCGATGGCGCGCTTGCCACGATCCCTGACCCTGCGGCGCAGTGCCGCGTTCACCGCGGGCGGCCTCGCCGCCGCTGTCGGCCTCACGTTCCTCGGAGGCGGCGTCGCCGTCGCCGCGGGAGGCCTCAACCCGCCTGCCGTCGCCCCCGCGACGGTGTTCGTCCCGTCGGCCGTGCCGGATCGCGTGATCCTCACACCGACCGCGACTCCCGAGACGAGCCAGAGTGTCAGCTGGCGCACGTCCTCGGACGTCACGTCGCCGCAGATGCAGCTCGCCCCTCTCACCGCGACGCCCGTCGACGTGGCCGCCGCGCGCACGATCACCGCCACCACCACCGGATTCGAATCGAACTTCGGGTACGAGATCGTCCACCACTCGGCCACCGTCGACCAGCTGAAGGCCGCGACGACGTACCTCTACCGCGTCGGCGACGGCACGACCTGGAGCGAGTGGCTCGAGTTCACCACGGCGGATGACAAGCCAGGCAACTTCAGCTTCCTCGTGCAGGGAGACGCGCAGAACGACAACAAGGCGTTCACCTCGCGCGCCCTCCGCGCCGCGTTCGAGGCCCGCCCGTACGCGCGCACGGTCGTGCATGCCGGCGACCTGATCGACACCGAGACCTCGGATGCCGAGTGGGGAGAGTGGCACGAGGCCGCCGCCTTCTCGAACCAGTACCTCAACGTGATCGCCGCCACTGGCAACCACGAGTACTACCCGGGACCGGAGCTCTCGAAGCACTGGGACGCGCAGTTCGAGTACCCGGCCAACGGCCCGGAGGGCGCCGATCTCGGCGAGACCGTGTACTCGGTCGACTACCAGGGCGTGCGCTTCATCACCCTCAACAGCACCCAGGCGTTCGACCCCGCGAGCCTGTCGGCGCAGACCGAATGGCTCGAGGCTCAGCTCGCCGAGAACCCGAACACCTGGACCGTCGTGGCCTTCCACCACCCGGTCTTCTCGGTGACGTCAGGACGCGACAACGCGGTGCTGCGCGAGGCGTGGATGCCGCTGTTCGAGCAGTACGGCGTCGACCTCGTCGTCCAGGGCCACGACCACGCCTACGGTCGCGGCAACCTGATCGCCAACGAGAAGAACCTGCCCGCGGGAGCCGACCCGAAGAAGAGCCACACCGGACCCGTGTACCTCGTCTCCGTCGCGGGACCGAAGATGTACATCCCGGACCCGGAGGACGCCAACAACTGGACCGCCAACGACGCGAACCTCCGCGTCGTCGGACGCGACGTGCAGCTGTTCCAGACGGTCGACGTCACCGACGACGAGTTCCACGTCGAGGCACGCACCGTCGACGGCGCCCTGTTCGACTCCTTCACGATCGAGATGGCGAAGGACGGCAGCAAGCTCGTGAGCGACGACACGGCGTGGGCGGCCGGCCCCGGCTCGACGCGTGACGGCCTGCCGGGCGCCATCGACCCGGTCGACCCCGTCGACCCGGTCGATCCCGTCGACCCCGTCGACCCCGTTGATCCCGTCGACCCCGTGGATCCGGATGGCGTCTCGATCACCCTCTCCACTGCGCAGGTGGCTCCCGGCGACGAGATCCAGCTGCAGGCGAAGGGCCTCGAGCCCGGCGAACGCGCCTCGATCGAGCTGCACTCGACACCCGTGCAGCTGTCCGTCGCCTCGAGCGACGCGAACGGCGCACTGGCGGCGACCGTCCGCATCCCCGCCGACACCGCCCCCGGCGAGCACGAGATCGTCGTGACCGGCCTCGGCTCCGACGCCACCGGACGCATCGCGATCATCGTCACTCAGCCCACGGATGGCGGCGGCTCCCTCGCCGCGACCGGGTGGGCGGGCGGCGGCCTCGCCCTGTTCGGCATCCTCATCACCGCGGCCGGTGCCGTCGTGATCCTCCGCGCCCGTTCCCGCTCCGCCGCGTGACCGGCCCCTTCCTCTCTTCTTCCCGAAAGGCATTGATCTCGATGACCACCCCCTTCACGCGGCGCCGCACTCCGTGGCGGTTCGTCGCCTGCGCCCTCGCAGGAGCCGTGCTCCTGTCGGGCGGCGTCCTCGCCGCTCCTGCGCCCCGCGCGCAGGCCGCCGAGGACGCCCCGTCCCGCTGGGAGCCGTCTGCGATTCCCGACCGGATCGTCCTCACCCCCGCCGCAGATACGACCACGCAGCAGAGCGTGACCTGGCGCACCTCGGCGACCACCGATCGCGGACTGGTGCAGTACCGCACCATGACGCCCGCCCCCTATCCGGGCGGCGTTCTCGAGGCGGAAGCCGCGCACACCGAGGTCACCACCGACCTCGGCTACGCCCAGAACATGCACACCGCCACCATCACGGGCCTGCAACCCGGTGCCGAGTACATGTACCGCGTCGGCGACGGGACGAACTTCTCCGAATGGCAGGACTTCGCCACCGCCAGCGCCACCGACAAGACGACCTCGTTCATCTTCCTCGGCGACATCCAGAACGGCATCCTCAGCGACGGTTCGCGCGTCCTGCGCAACGCCTTCCGCGACCGACCGAACGCGGATGCGGTGGTGCAGATCGGCGACCTCGTCAACGACGCGAACTCGGACGAGCAGTGGGGTGAACTGTTCGACGCCTTCTCGTACTCGCTGGGAACCCAGAACCTCATCACGACGCCCGGCAACCACGAGTATGACGGGGGCCTGTCCCGCACCTGGCGCGCACAGCTGCCGTTCCCGGAGAACGGTCCGAGCGGCGAAGGCGACATCTACGACGAGCTCGCCGGCACGGTGTACTACACCGACCGCGAGGGGGTGCGCTTCATCTCGCTCAACAGCAACATCTCGTCCGAGGAGGGCCTGCGGGTCCAGGGCGAATGGCTCGAAGGCGTTCTCGCCGAGAACCCGAACGAGTGGACCGTGGTGCTGTTCCACCACCCCGTGTACTCGCTCGACGAGGGCCGCAACAACCTGGGCATCCGCACGGTCTGGGGCGCGCTGCTGGAGAAGTACAACGTCGACCTGGTGCTCCAGGGCCACGACCACGCCTACGGACGCGGCAACACCCTCGCCGCGGAGCAGAACCTTCCGGCGGGCGCCGACCCGAAGAAGAGCTCGACCGGACCGGTGTACGTCGGCTCGAGTGCGAGCGTGAAGCTGTACGAGTACGGCCCTCGCCTGTGGAAGGAAAACGGCGCCCACCTGCGTCGACTCGACGGCGGCAAGCAGTTCTACCAGCTCGTCGACGTCACCGAGGGCAAGCTGCGCTATGAGTCGCGCACGGCCGACGGCGAGTTCTTCGACGGTGTGACCATCACGAAGGACGAGAAGGGCAAGCTCGTCACCGACGGCGTGGACCCGCAGGAGATCCCGACCGGACCCGTGCAGCCGTGCCTCGGCTGCGGCGGCAACCCGGACCCCGGTGAGGTCACGCCCGACGTGCCGACCGGCGAAGTCGACTACGAGGTCACGGGCAACCTGGCGTCAGTGGATCGTTCGAAGGCGAGCCTGCCCGCGGGTATGGCCTACTCCGAGTCGCGCGACGTGCTGTACCTGGGCGACCAGAACAGCCGGAAGATCTTCGAGATCGACCCCGACACCGACAAGGTCCTCGGCGAGATGACACTGCCGGAGAACATCCGCGACATCGGCATCGACGACGAGAAGAACCTCCTCTACGTCGGACAGCAGAACCGCAACTGGCTCGTCGTATCCATCGCCCCCGACACCTTCGGACAAGTCGTCCGAGGACCCTTCCCCACCATCGAGTCCAACCGCTCGATCGACGTCGACCCGAAACTCGGACACGTCTACGTCGCCGTCCCCTCCCGCGGCATCGAAGTCCTCGACGCCGACACCGGAGCCTCCCTCGGAGTCATCAACGGCACCGCAGACGCCTACTACGTCGCCGCCGACCCCACCACCGGCACCGTC
>NZ_JARE01000066.1:0-75657 GCF_000708325.1 Microbacterium sp. Cr-K20
CCCGCCGCGTCGTTCAGCCTTCCGCCGTCCGGCGCGACCCCCGACTACCAGCTCGGCGGTGCGTACGAACCGGCGTCCGAGGTCGGGATCGTCGGCCGGGACCGGAGCGCGGAGCCGGCTGAGGGCGTGTACTCGATCTGCTACGTCAACGGGTTCCAGACACAGCCCGACGAACTCGACTCCTGGCCCCGCGACCTGCTGCTCCAGCGCGACGGCGAGGTGGTCTTCGACCCGGACTGGCCCGACGAGGCGTTGCTCGACACCTCCATAGCCGAGCGCCGCGACCGGATCGCCGCCACCGTGATCCCGTGGATCGAGGGGTGCGCGGATGACGGTTTCGACGCCGTCGAGTTCGACAACCTCGACTCGCACACCCGGTCGGACGGCGCGCTCTCGTTCGACGACAACCTGGCGCTGGCCACGCTGTTCGTCGATGCGGCCCATACGGCCGGCCTCGCGGCTGGGCAGAAGAACACGGCCGAGGATGCGGCGGTGCTGCACGACCAGGCCGGGTTCGACTTCGCGGTCACCGAGGAGTGCGCTGTCTACGTCGAGTGCGGCGCCTACGCGGCGGTCTATGGCGATCACGTGATCGACATCGAGTACGCCGACGAGCTGCCCCACCCGTTCGCCGAGATGTGTGCGGACGACGGCTCCCCGGCATCGATGGTGCTCCGTGACCGCGACCTGGTCACCCCGACCGACGACGCCTACGTGTTCGAGACCTGTCGCTGACGGCGAGCCGGCCCCCAGCGCCGTCTGCGCGAGCTGTCGATAGCTGGTCCGTGGCCCGAGGCCCCGTGTATGCCCTGCACGCCCGTCTGCGTCAAGTCCCTGGAGCGGATGATCCACACGGGGCAGGATGCGAAGCATCGCACCGATGGGAGCCCTTTTCATGACCGTATCCGCCCCGGCATCCGCCCCGGCCGCAACCCTCCCCTTCGTCGACAGAGGGCCGCTGAGTCACGCCGTCATGTCGCACCTGACGGGCGACGACGACGCCGCTGCCGCCGACCACACGGGCCTCGCGACCGCTGCCGTGGCGGCGAGCGCTGACGTGGTGCGAGACGACGACATCCAGCTCGCGCTCTTCGTCCTCTACGCCTCGTCCTACGGATCGCTCCCGCAGCTCGATGCCGACCTGGAGTGGGACCCCGCCCTTCTCACCACCCGCCGGATCCTCGAGGAGGCGTTCGAGAGCGCGCTGCGCGCGAGGGTGCCGATGCCGGAGTCTCCCGAGCCGACCGTGGACGCCGTCGGCCGCGCGCTCTTCGCCCTGGCCGCCGCCGACACGGGACCGAGCCTCTCGCGGCACATCGCGAAGAAGGCCACCAGGGAGCAGGCGGAGGAGACCCTCATCCAGCGCTCGGTGTACACGCTGCGCGAGGCGGATCCGCACTCCTGGGCCATCCCCCGCCTGCAGGGACGCGCCAAGGCCGCCCTCGTCGAGATCCAGTCGGACGAGTACGGAGGCGGACGACCGCAGCGCGTGCATGCCGAGCTCTTCGCCCGCGCGATGCGTGCCGCGGGCCTCGATTCCACGTACGGGGCGTACGTCGACGATGTGCCGGCGATCACTCTCGCCTCGCACAACATGATGTCGATGTTCGGGCTCAACCGCCGCCTCGTCGGCGCGATCGTCGGGCACCTGGCCGCATTCGAGATGACCTCGTCCATCCCCTGCCGCCTGTATGCCGACGGCCTGCATCGTCTGGGGTTCGACCCGGATGTGGCGGCCTATTTCGAGGAGCACGTCGAGGCGGATGCGGTGCACGAGCAGATCGCCGCGCGAGACCTCGCAGGGAGCCTCGCCGAGGACCACCCCGAGCTGCTGCCCGACATCCTGTTCGGCGCGGCGGCGTGCCTGACGGTGGACGGTTGGGGCGGCGAACACATCCTGGAGTCCTGGCAGGCGGGCACCTCGTCGCTCCGGCCGCGGGTGGCGTCATGAGCGCCCGAACCGAGCCGCCGTCGATCACGCCGTATCCCGACGGACCGCTGCTCGTGCGCGGCGACGTCGAACTGCGCACCGCCGACGGTGAGCCGATCGAGCCGCATCGCCGCACCGTGGCCCTGTGCCGCTGCGGGCTCTCGACCCTCAAGCCGTTCTGCGACGGCACCCACAAGGCGGCGGGTTTCCGCACCGACGACTGATCGCCGCGCCGACGTCGTCGGGTCAGTCCTCCGGCCAGTAGTAGCTGTCGGGCAGGGCACGGGCGCCGAAGATCGCCTGTCCGACGCGCACGCAGGTCGCCCCCTCCTCGACGGCGATCTCGTAGTCCCCCGACATCCCCATCGAGAGCTCGCCGGTGCCGATCAGGTCGGGGGCGTCTTCTCTGGCCTGGTCTCGCAGTGTGCGCAGGAGGGAGAAGCATTCACGCACACGGTGCTCGTCGGGCGTCAGGATGGCGAGCGTCATGAGTCCACGCACGCGAAGGCTCTGATACGAGGGCAGCGCCTCGAGGAACGTGGGGAGTTCCTCCGGCGGCATCCCGAACTTGGAATCCTCGGCAGAGGTGTTCACCTGCACGAAGACGTCGAGGCTGCGTCCTGCCGCCTGCAGGCGCCGATCGAGCGCCTCGGCGACACGCAACCGGTCGAGGGCCTGGAATTCCGTGGCGAAGGTGGCGACGTCCCGTGCCTTGTTGGTCTGCAGATGTCCGATGATCGACCAGGACACGTCGAGGTCGGTCGTCTCGCCGTGCTTGCGCACCGCCTCTTGCACCTTGTTCTCTCCGAGCAGCCGCATGCCCGACTCGATCGCGACCCGGACGCGCTCGGTGGGGACGGTCTTGCTCACCGGAAGCAGCGTGATGTCGTGCGGGTGACGCCCCGCGCGACGGGCCGCCTCGTCGATGCGTGCGCGGACCGCTGCGATGTTGGAGCGGAAGTCTTCGACGGTGAACGCCGTGGGGTATCGATCGTCGGCCCCGTCCGGCCGTTCCATTTTTGACATAGGCCAAAGGCTAACATAGTCTTAGGTCGATCTGATGTGAGGCTGGATCGCCTCGCGCCACACCCGACAGGAGCCCCATGTCCCCGCTCGACGTGCTTTCCGGCCGCTCATCCGCCCCCTCCCTGCGCACCGAGGTGCCGGGGCCGCGGAGCCGTGCGATCCACGAGAGGCGTCAGAGATCCGTGGCCCGCGGGGTCGGCAGCGTGCTCCCGATCTACATCGACCATGCCGACGGCCCGTGGGTGACCGACGTCGACGGCAACCGCTTCCTCGACCTGGGGAGCGGTATCGGCGTGACCACGATCGGCCACGGGAATCCCGCCGCCATCGCCGCAGCGGCCGCGCAGCTCGAGCAGGTCACCCACACCCTCTTCACGGTGACCCCCTACGAGGGATACGTGCGGCTCGCGGAGCGCCTCGCCGAGAAGACTCCCGGCGAGCACGAGAAGCGCTCCTTCTTCGCCAACTCCGGAGCGGAGGCCGTGGAGAACGCGGTCAAGATCGCCCGCAGACACACCGGCCGCCGCGCGGTCGCCGCACTCGACCACGCCTTCCACGGGCGCACGAACCTCGCCCTCGCCATGAACCACAAGGCGGCGTACGGCACCGGTTTCGGTCCCTTCGCGCCAGACGTCCACCGCGTACCGAACTCGTACCCGTACCGGGACGGCCTCACCGGCGAGCAGGCGGCGCAGCGCACGATCGGCCACCTCGAGCAGCGCATCGGCGTCACCGACCTCGCGGCCCTGATCGCGGAGCCCATCCAGGGCGAGGGTGGCTTCGTCGTGCCCGCAGACGGTTATCTGCCCGCGCTGCAGGAGTGGTGCACCCGCAACGGCGTCGTGTTCATCGCGGATGAGATCCAGACCGGCCTCGGCCGCACGGGGACCTGGTTCGCGAGCGAGGGATTCGGCGTGGTGCCCGATCTCGTGCTCACCGCCAAGGGCATCGCAGCCGGTCTCCCGCTCGCCGGTGTCACCGGGCGCGCCGAGATCATGGATGCTGCCGACCCCGGCACCCTCGGCGGGACGTTCGGCGGCAACCCGGTGTCCATCGCCGCCGCCCTGGCCGTCTTCGATGAGCTCGAGCACGGAGACTTCTTCGCCGAGGCGTCGCGCATCGGCGAGAGGCTCGAGCAGCAGCTGAACGACCTCGCCACGCGTCATCCGCTGATCGGGGACGTGCGCGGTCGGGGTGCGATGTACGCGTTCGAGCTGACCGAACCCGGGACGTCGCGTCCGGCGGCCGGCGCGGCCTCGGCCATTGCGGCTTTCGCGGCACAGGAGGGGATCCTCCTCCTCACCGCGGGCAGCGACGCGAACGTGATCCGTTTCCTGCCGACCCTCACCACCACCGACCAGCAGCTCGACATCGCGATGGACGTGATCGATCGCGCATTGACGGCTCTCGCCTGATCCGTGTTCGACCGAACATCCTCACAGATCGCTCCGGATCCTCACCACCCCCGAAAGAACTCCATGCCCACGAAGATCGCCATCAACGGACTCGGGCGGATCGGGCGCAACCAGCTCCGCCTTCTCATGACGCGCAGGCCCGACCTGGAGCTGGTCGCGCTGAACGACCCGCGCGGCGCTCGCGGGATCGCCGACCTCCTCGAGAGCGACCGGGGAAGCGGCCGGCCGACAGCCGGGGCCCGACATGACGACAGGCATCTCTTCGTCAACGGTCACGCGATCCGCGTGTACTCCGCACACGACCGCCGATCCCTTCCCTGGGAAGAGCTCGGTGTCGACATCGTCATCGAGTCGACCGGCCAGGCCGCCCGCGCGGACGCCGCGAGGGAGCACCTCGCCGCCGGCGCCGAGAAGGTGATCATGACGTCGCCCGCTGCCGGCGACGACGGGACCTTCGTGCTCGGCGTGAACGACGGATCGTACGACCCCGACCGGCACCACGTGATCTCCAGCGGCTCGTGCACCACGCTCTGCCTGGCGCCGGTGCTGCAGGTGTTCGATGACGCCTTCGGGATCGACGCGGCGCTGATGACGACGGTCCACTCAGGCTCCGTGGACGACTGCGTCCAGGACATCCCCCACGCCGACCTGCTGCCCGCGGGAACCCGAGACGCGAGGATCACGGCGAGCAGCCTCGGCGCCGCCGAGGCCGTCACGCGCGTCCTCCCGCACCTCGACGGGCGACTCGAGGGCACGGCGCTGCGGGCTCCCACACTCAGGGGGTCGATCACCCATCTCACCGTCACGGCGAATCGGGCGGTCACCGCCGACGAGGTGCGGGCCGCGTACCAGGCAGGGGCGGACGATCGGCTCAAGGGGATCCTGCGCTGCGCCGACGACGAGATCGCCGTCTCGGACTCGGTCATCGACCCGCACTCGTCGATACTGGACACCACGCTGATCCGCGCGACCGGCTCGCAGGTGAAGATCTCGGCCTGGTACGACGACGAGTGGGGATACTCGCACCGTCTCACCGAACTCGTCGCACACGTCGCAGAAAGGCGGACTCCATGACGACCTCGTCCTCGCCGCCGCGCACCGCGCTCGCATTCCGGCACGTCCACTTCGAAGGCCTGGGCATCCTCGAGCCGCTCCTGATCGAGCGCGGGTATCACGTGGAGTATGTCGACATCGGCGTGCAGGCGATCGACATCGAGCGGGTCGACGACGCGGATCTGCTGATCGTGCTGGGCGGTCCCATCGGGGTGTACGAGACCGTGCACTATCCGCTCCTGCACGCGTCGAAGGAGGCGATCGCGCACCGGTTGCGCGACGGCCGGCCGATGTTGGGCATCTGTCTGGGCGCACAGCTCATCGCCGAGGAGATGGGAGCAGCGGTCGCTCCGACCGGCTCCGTGGAGATCGGCTATGCGCCGCTCGAACTCACACCCGAGGGCCTCGACTCTCCCCTGCGTCCCCTCGACGGCCTGCCCGTCCTGCACTGGCACGGCGATGCCTTCACCATCCCTGAGGGCGCCCGCCAGCTCGCCCGCACTCCGGACTTCCCGAACCAGGCGTTCGCCACCGACACCGTGCTCGCACTGCAGTTCCACCTGGAGGCCGACCATCGCACGATCGGGAACTGGCTCATCGGGCACGCGCACGAGCTGCACCACCACGGCATCGACCCGCGCACTATCCGCGAGCAGGCGAGGATCCACGGCCCGCGACTCGAGGCCGCCGCCCGTGCCGCGATCGCCACCTGGCTGGACGAGGTCGACAGCCCGGCGCACCACGCCGATGCGAACTGAGACGGCACGACGAAGGGCCGGGACCTGACGGACCCGGCCCTTCGTCTGCGGCAGATCAGCTCGCGCGGCGCAGTGCCACGCTCGGGAAGTCCACCGGCACATCGAGGGCGATGTTCACGTAGTTCGTGAACAGGTTCAGCGCCACCTGGCCGATGGTCTCGACGATCTGCTCGTCGTTCCACCCCTGCGCGCGGACCGCGTCGACATCGGCCGAGGACACCTGTCCGCGGGCGTCGACGAGTTTCAGCGCGAATGCGAGCAGCGCGGCGGTGCGCGGGTCGTCGGACTCGCCGACCTGTGCTGCAGCAAGCGTCTCGCGCGTCAGACCGGCCTTCTTGCCGAGTGCGGTGTGCGCCGCGAGGCAGTAGTTGCACGAGTTGCGGTCGGCGACCGCCACGGCGATCTGCTCACCGAGGGCCGCACCAAGGGTGCCGCCGCCGTACGCGCCGAATGCGCTCCACATGCTCGTGAGGGCAGCCGGGGAGTTCGCGACGGCGCGGAACATCGCCGGCACGGTCCCGAAGGCGCCGGCGATCTGGTCGAGCTGCTCCTTGACGGGTCCGGTGGCCGATTCGCGTTCGATGAGAGAGACGTTGGGCATGTGATGCTCCTTCGTTAGTCGGGCGAGGCCGATCGGCCTCCCCTCGAGTCTTCCGAGAATCATCGGACGATGCGCACCAGAACGTCTTGCATTCTTGACTGATCGTCCAGATACTGGAACCATGCCCTCTGTCGACCGCCTCACTCCGCTGCTCGAGCGCTTCCGCGTGCGCACGCGCCTGTTCCACTCCGGCCCCCTGTGCGGCACGACGGTCTTCCCGGCGAGCGGCGGCCACGGCTACCTGCATGTGCTGCGACGCGGCGAGATGGAGGTGACCCACCGTCGCCCCGACGGCAGCACCGAGCGCGAGCTCATCACGCGGCCGAGCCTGCTGTTCTTCCCGCGTCCGCTCGACCACACCTTCCTCAACGCGCCGACCGACGAGTCGGACTTCGCGTGCGCGACGTTGGACTTCGACGGCGGGGCCACACATCCGCTCGTGCGCACGCTTCCGTCGACGATCGTGCTGCCCCTCGATGAGGTCGCCGCGCTCGCCCCGGCGCTCGACCTGCTGTTCTCCGAGGTCGACAACGTCCGCTGCGGACGCCCTCTCGTCGCCGACCGCATGTTCGAAGTGGTCCTGATCCAGCTGCTGCGGTGGATGCTCGACAACAGCGAGCGCCTCGACCTCCCACCGGGCCTGCTTCCCGGGCTCGCGGACGAACGGCTCGCCCCGGCACTCGTCGCGATGCACGAGGCACCCGGCGATCCCTGGAACCTGGAGTCGCTGGCGCGCCGGTCGAACATGTCGCGGAGTGCGTTCGCCGCGCGGTTCAAGGACGTCCTCGGACGATCGCCCGGGGACCACCTCACCGAGTGGCGTCTCACCGTCGCACAGGAGCAGCTGCGCGCCGGGATGCCGGTAAGCACCGTCGCCGCGGAGCTCGGCTACGCCAGCGCCTCGGCCTTCTCTCGGGTGTTCGCCCAGCGCATCGGCCATTCGCCGAGAGCGTGGCTCGCCCTGGCCGCCTGACCCGCAGCGGAACCCCGGCGATCAGCCGCCGGCCGACATCACGG
This sequence comes from Microbacterium sp. Cr-K20, assembly GCF_000708325.1. Taxonomy (NCBI): domain Bacteria; kingdom Bacillati; phylum Actinomycetota; class Actinomycetes; order Micrococcales; family Microbacteriaceae; genus Microbacterium; species Microbacterium sp. Cr-K20. The sequence goes on from NZ_JARE01000066.1 coordinate 7,801, forward strand.
CCTCGAGACCGTTGACGACCCGGTCGAGGTCCTCGCGCGTGAGCGACGGGTGCACCGGGATCGAGAGCACCTCCTGCGCCGCCCGCTCGGTCTCGGGCAGGTCGGCCCCGGGGGCGTATCGCTGCAGCGAGGGCAGCCGATGGTTGGGGATCGGGTAGTAGACGCCCGCCCCGACCGCGTGCTCATCACGCAGAGCATCTCGCACCCGGTCGCGCTCGCCCCCGGCGATGCGCACCGTGTACTGGTGATACACGTGCTCGGCGCCGTCGGCGACCCGCGGGATCGTGAGCCCGTCGATGCCGGCGAGAGCCGCATCCAACAGCGCCGCATTCCGCTGACGCTGCCGGGTCCACTCCCCGACCTTCCGCAGCTGCACGCGTCCCACCGCGGCGTGCACCTCGCTCATGCGGTTGTTGTATCCGACGATCTCGTTCGCGTACTGCGTCTCCATCCCCTGGTTGCGCAGCAGCCGCACGGTGCGGGCGATGTCCTCGTCGGCGCACGCGACGATGCCGCCTTCGATGGCCGTCATGTTCTTGGTGGGATACAGGCTGAACATCCCGAATGCGCCGATGGTGCCGGCGGGACGACCGCGCCAGGCCGCGCCGTGCGCCTGCGCCGCATCCTCGTAGATCGCCAGACCGTGCTCGGCCGCCACCGCTTCGATCTCGTCGACGAGGAACGGATGCCCATAAAGATGCACCGGCATGATGCCCTTCGTCCGCGGCGTGATCGCCGCGCGTACCCGTGCCGGATCGAGGGTGAAGTGCACCGGCTCGATGTCGACGAAGACGGGGGTCGCGCCCGCGAGGACGACGGAGTTCGCGACCGCGGCGAACGTGAACGACGGCACGATCACCTCGTCTCCCGGTCCCACCCCCGATGCGATCAGGCCCAGCAGCTGCCCGCTCGTGCCGGAGTTGACGGCGACCGCCGTGCGCCCCTGGAGGAACTGGTCGGCGAACTCCGCCTCGAACGCGGCGACCTCCGGGCCCTGGGCGAGCATCCCGCTGCGCAGTACGCGCTCGACAGCTGCCACCTCCTCGTCGCCGATGAGCGGTTTGGCTGCGGGAATGAATGCGCTGTCCATGGCGGGATGCCCTTCGTCGGCGTCGGCTCTCTCGAGCCCGGTCTGAGGTGGAGGCAGGAATCGAACCTGCGTGCACGGTCTTGCGGACCGCGACCTGGCCACTCGGTCACTCCACCGGGTCGGAGGCACTCAGCCCCCTGGCGGTGAGTATCCGCTCAGGAAGGAGCCGAAGCGCCGGAGAGCATCGGTGAGCACATCGGTCTCGGGGAGGAAAGCGATCCGGAGATGATCGGGGGTGCGCAGGTTGAACGCCCTCCCGTGCACGAGGAGGATGCGCTCCGCGTCGAGGAGGTCGAGGACCAGCCGTTCGTCGTCGGCGATGCGGTGCAGCTCCGGATCGAGGCGCGGGAAGAGATACAGCCCACCACCCGCGACCTGGGTGCGGACACCCGGAATCGCGTCGAGCGCTGCGAGCGCTGCGTCCCGCTGCCGCGTGAGCCGGCCATCGGATGCGACCAGCACGTCGAGCGAGTCATCCTGCGTCAACGCGGCCGTGATCGCGTGCTGCGCGGGAACCGACGCGCACATCCGCATGGATGCCAGCAGTCGCACGCCGGAGAGGAACTGGTCATCGGCATGGAACCCGGTGGCCGTCATCCAGGCAGCGCGGTAGCCCGCGACGCGATGGGTCTTCGACAGCCCGGCGAACGTGACGCAGGGGACATCCGGCGCGATCTGGGCGGTGGAGAGGTGCTCGAACCCGGGATAGACGACCCGGTCGTAGATCTCATCGGAGAGCAGCAGCAGCCCGTGTCGTCGCGCGAGCTCGGCGATCTGCTCGAGCACCTCGCGCCCGTACACCGCCCCCGTCGGGTTGTTCGGGTTGATGACCACGATCGCCGCGGTGTGCGGGCCGATCAGCGCCTCCATAGCCGCGATATCCGGCATCCAGCCGTCGGACTCGACGCAGGGGTAATGCACCGGCTGCCCTCCGGAGAGCACGGTCGATGCGGTCCACAGCGGATAGTCCGGGCTCGGGATCAGCACCTCGTCGCCCGGTTCCAGCAGCGCCTGCAGCGTGAGCCCGACGAGCTCGGAGACGCCGTTGCCGACCGTGATGTCGTCGATCGAGAGAGCGGGGAAACCGCGGCGGTGGGCGTAGTGCGCGGCGATGGCCTCGCGGGTCTCGGGCAGACCCGCCGATTCCGAGTAGCCGTGCGCGTGCGGGAGCGCGGAGCGCAGTGCCTCGACGATGGCCGCCGGAGCCTCGAACCCGAAGGGGGCCGGGTTGCCGATGTCGAGCCGCAGGATGGACTCACCACTGCGCTCGAGTTCGGCTGCGCGTGCCGCGACGGGGCCGCGCAGGTCGTACAGCACGCCCTCCAGCCGGGAGGAACGCCCGATCCGGTACTCGGCGCCCGCCATACCGCCCGCCCTCACGCCCCCTCCCCCGTCGCACGGACACCGGCGATGGCCGTGGCGAGGTCGTCGACGAGGCGCTGCGTGTCGGCGTCGTCGAGGTCGTGCACGGTCAGGCGCAGGTGCGAGTCACCCGTCGAGCCGTCCGGATCGAGCGCGAACTCCGCACCGGAGCGGGCGAGCCAGCCCCGCAGGGCGAGACGACGGGACACCTCGGCGGTATCGCCCTGGACGTCGACCCAGACGTTGAGTCCGTCGTCACCCTGCGCGTGCACTCCCCGTTCGGCGAGCAGCGCGACGAACGCGCGGTTGCGTGCCGCATAGTGCGCGCCGGAGTCGGCGATCAGGTTCTGGGTCGCCGTATCGCGCAGCATCCCGGCGGCGAGCCGCTGCATCACATGGCTCACCCACATCGTGCCGGGGCTGAGTCGCAGGGCCAGCCGGTTCGCGGTGACCGGGTCGGATGCCGTAACCGCGAGGCGCATGTCGGGTCCGAGGAACTTGGACACCGAGCGCACCAGCGCCCATCGGTGATGGGTGGGAGCGATGATGCTGGAGTAGGGCGTCGTCGAGAGCAGCGAGAAGTGGTCGTCTTCGACGATCAGGACATGCGGGTGCTCGGCGAGCACCTCGCGAAGCGCCATCGCCCGCGCCGCACTGATGCCGACACCGGTCGGGTTGTGTGCGCGCGGCGTGCAGACGATCGCGCGGGCGCCGCTCTCCAGTGCGGTGCGCAGCCCCTCGACGGTCATCCCCTCGCGGTCGACGGGGATCGCGACGGGCGTGTACCCGGCGAGGCGTGCGGTGTGGATACTGGAGAGGAAGCACGGGTCTTCGAGGCCGACGCGGTCGCCCTGCACCAGGCTCTGGGCGAGCAGGCGTTCGACGGCGTCCACGGCCCCGGCGGTGATCGACAGACGGAAGGGTCGAGGGTGGTCGGCGGCGATCCACTCCGTGGCCCATTCGGCCAGGGCGGGGTCGATCACGGATTCGCCGTAGAGCACGTGGGCGGGCTCGATACCGGCGAAGGCGGCGACGAGGTCGGGAAGGTGCGCGGCATCGGGGTTGCCGCTGCCGATGTCGCGGAGCACGGTCCCCGCGGTGAAGCCCTCGTCGGGGTTCTGCGCGGGACCGAGCACCGTCGTGCCGGTGCGGCCGCCCGTGATCGCGATGCGCGCCGTGACCAGCGCGCGGTAGGCCGCGAGCACCGTGTTGCGGTTGACGCCGAGGCGGGCGGCGAGGGCCCGGACCGAGGGGAGGTGATCGCCCGGGGCGAGCTCTCCGCGATCGACGAGATCACGCACGCTCTCGGAGATCTCGGCGGCGGTGGAGCCCGCGATGCGGTCGGAGACGTCGTCGCGATCGCGTGCCTGTGCCATGGTTCGACGCTATTCGAGATTTTGACCTATGTCAAAGTCACGCCGGCTCGACAGAGGAGCGGGTCCGGCATCGCCGGCCCCGCTCCTCCCCTGCTCCCGCGCCGTTACGACGCGACCAGCACCGCCTGCGCCGCTTCGAGCCCGCTGGAGTGCGCGCTCGCGACCGAACTCTTGATCGCGCCGGCCCAGAACAGCGTGTCGTTCGCCGGCCGATAGATCGTGTCCTGGTCCCGCTCACCGGTCGCATACGCCCCGAGGGCGAACTCGTCGTCGCGCCAGTCGTAGTTCGACGCGTTCACGTAGTTCAGCCCCTGGTCGCCGGCGAGCTTGCGCACTCCGGCGAGCGCCGCGTCGAACCGCTCCTTCTCCGGAAGCGCGAGCAGCTCCCGCGCACGATCCCCGGTGTCCCAGGCCACGATGAGCTGGCCGTCGTAGCCGGGCATCCCGGTGGACTCGTCCCAGAACTGGCAGGGCCCCTCGTCGTGCTGGTTCACCATGTCGAAGCTCTCCGGGCGCACCGGGTGGTCGAACTCGAGGATGGTCTTGTACGCGACGGTCTGCTTCACCGCGTCGATGGCGGCCATCCGGTCGTCCTCCAGCGGCGGCGAGAAGGTGATCGACTTCTTCTGCAGCACCCCGATGGGCACCGTGACGACGCAGGCATCCGCCTCGAACGTCTCGGATCCCGCCTGCACGCTCACTCCGGATCCGGAGTAGTCGATCATCTCGATCGGCGTCTCCAACCGGACCTCCACGCCTTCCCCCACGGCGTTCAGGATGTCGACGTACGGGGCGAGCAGCTTGTAGTCACCGGCGTACCCGTCGGGCTCGATCACCCCGGTCTTCGACACCGTCAGGCAGGCGGTAAGCGTGTCGACGACACCGGAGGCCGGGTAGACGGCGAACTGCTCGGTGTCGACCTGGATGCCCAGCAGCGCGAGCGGGTAGTTCGTCGGCGCGATGCCGAGACGCTCCAGGTACTGCAGCGCCGACTCCTTCGCCGTCGGCTCCGGCAGCGGCACCGCGAGCGCGGGCGCGCCCTCGGGGAAGGCGTAGAAGTCGGGGGTGTCCCAGCCGACCCACGGCGTGCTCGGGCTGTAGCGGGAAAACTTGTTCTCGAACTTCCGCCCCTCAATCCCGAGCTTCTGCGCCCAGGCCCAGGTCTCGGTGTCCGGCCCGCCGTGACACAGCGATGCACCGCGCTCGTGCGGGATGCTCATCAGGGTGCGGTCGGTCCACAGGCGTCCGCCCACGCGGTCGCGCGCCTCGAGCACGATCACCTTCTTGCCGGCGTCCATCAGCTCCCGTGCGGCGGCCATACCGGCGGACCCCGCCCCGATGACGATGACGTCGTAGGACCCTCCTCCGCTCCCCGCGGACGGCGAGGGCGATGCCTCATCCGGGCCGCACCCGACGAGCATGATCGCGCCCGCTCCGAGCATCCCGCCCAGCACTGCACGCCGCGAGAAGACGACGTCACTCATGCGCTTTTCCATCAACGAACTCCTTTGATCGTGGAAGACCGAAAACTGCTGTGTGCCTGACTGCAGCCCCCTGCAGTCCCCCAGATCTGAGCGAGCGCCGCATCCGACGACGCCCGCGTCCGCGTCAGCCGCGCTCGTCGACCTCCTTCCCGAGCCGCTGTGAGATCCACACCGGGATGAAGGACGCGACGATGACGACCGTCGCGACGACGTTGACGACGTTGGCCTCATTGGGCCGCGCCATCTGGTTCATGATCCACAGCGGCAGGGTGTCGACGCCGGGAGGAGCCGTGAAGATCGTCACGTACACCTCGTCGAAGCTGAGGGCGAAGGCGAGGATGGCGCCGGCGATGAGCGCGCTGCGGAACTGCGGCAGCGTCACCAGCACGAATGTCTGCCACGGGCTCGCCCCGAGGTCCTTCGACGCCTCCTCGATGCCGGGGTTCATCCGTCGCAGCCGCGCGAGCACGTTGTTGAACACCATGACGATGCAGAAGGTGCCGTGCGCGATGATCATGCCGTAGAAGCCGACCTGGATGCCGATGGGCTCCAGGATCTGGTTGTACGTGTTGTTCAGAGCGACACCGGTGACGATGCCGGGCAGGGCGATCGGCAGCACCACGAGGAGGTTCACCGCACGCTGACCGAAGAACGAGTACCGCTGCAGCGCGAAGGCCACGAGCGTTCCGAGGATCACGGCGATCACGGTGGCACCGGAGGCGACGAGGACCGAGTTCAGCAGAGCCGCGCGCACCGGCTCGCTGGTGAACGCCTTGCCCCACCATTCGAGCGAGAACCCGGTGACCGGCCAGCTCACGATGCGCGCGGAGTTGAACGAGTTGAGCACGACGAGCGCGAGCGGGATGTACATGAACGCGAGCACGATCGCGACGATGATTCCGAGCACGACCTTGGAGGTGCGGGACAGTCTCAGCATGCGCGACTCACATCCTTTCCAGAGCACCGGTGCGCTGCACGCTCACCAGGTAGACGACGACGAAGGCGATCGGCACGAGCGAGTAGGCGGCCGCCAGCGGCGGGTTCAGGTTGATGTTCGACGCGATCACGCTGCCGATCATCTGCGTGTCGCCGCCGACGAACCGGGCGACGAGGTAGTCGCCGAGGCTCAGGGAGAACGTGAACACCGAACCCGCGATGAGGGCGGGCTTGATGAGCGGGAGCACGACCGAGACGATCGTGCGCCACGACCCCGCACCGAGGTCGGCGGAGGCGTCGAAGAGGTTGGGCGGCAGTTGTCGGATCGCGGTGTACACCGGGACCGCCATGTACGGCAGCCACAGGTACGTGAGGGTCAGCACGACGGTCAGGATGCTGAAGCCAGGGCCGGAGAGCCCGAGAGGTGCGAGCAGCCAGTTCGCGAAGCCCTGCTCGGTGAAGGTGATCCGCATCGCGAGCACCTTGACGAGGTAGCCGGCCCAGAGCGGCAGAGTGATCGAGACCGCGAGGAGTGCCCGCAACCAGGGCGAGGCGACTTTCGCCATGAAGATGCCGAGGGGGACGGAGATGAGCACGGCGAGCACGGTCACGGCGAGCGCGATCCCGAGGGTGCGCAGCGACGTCGACAGGTAGGCGGGGTTGACGAAGAGCTGCTCGAAGTTGCGCAGCGTGAAACCGGGCTTCACCTTCGAGGTGAAGGGGTCGGTGATCCAGAAGGCGGTCACGAGGAGCATGACCAGCGAGAAGATGTAGATCCCGATGAGCCAGCTCATCGGAAGAGCGAGGAGCCCGGCGATGCGGAGGCGGCGCTTCATGTCGATCCCGTTCGTGGTGCGGAAGATCTGCGGAGGTGAGGGGCGGGCCGGAAGACCCGCCCCTCGATGCGGCTCAGCCCTTGACCGAGAGCCAGGCGTCCGTCCACTGCTGGAAGTTCGTGCAGGTGACGTCGGTGCGGCCGTCGATGCACTGCTCGATCGGCGTCGTCCAGAACCAGACGTTCTTGAAGTACTCCTCGTCGGTGGCGTTGAAGTAGTCGCAGTGCGCCTTCGCCTCATCGCTGGTGTCGCAGAAGGCGGCGTTCGCGGGCGCCATGCCGAAGTTCATCGCGATCGCGCCGTTCACCTCCGGCGAAGACGAGTAGTCCATCCACGCGTAGGCGCAGTTCGGGTTCTTCGACTCGGTCGCCATCATCCAGGCGTCCGACCACCCGGTCGAGCCCTCTTCCGGGAGCACGCTCTTGAACTTGTCATCCTCGGTGAGCTTGCGCAGCACCTCCCACGACGTGCCGAGCACCGTGGTGCCGCCCGCAAACGAGGTGATCTGCGCGGCCGGGTCGGACCAGTACTCGGAGACGATGTCGTTCTGCTGCTTGAGCAGGTCGATCGCCGCATCCAGCTGCTTCTGGTCGAGCGCGTACGGGTTCGTGATGCCGAGGTCGGGCTCGTGCGCCATCAGGTACACCGCGGCGTCGGCGATGTAGATCGGGGCGTCGTAGGCGATGACCTTGCCCGCGTAGGGGCTGTCCTCCTCCCACGCGATGTCCCAGCTGGTGGGCTCCTCGGTCACGACATCGCTGTTGTACTGCAGGATGTTCGCGCCCCGGCCGATCGGGATGCCGTAGGACTTGCCGTTGATGGTGTCGTAGATCTGACCCTTCATGCCCTCGACGATGTCGTCGCCGAAGTTCGGGATGAGCTCGAGGTTCAGCGGCTGCACGTCGCCGCCCGCGATCAGGCGCAGGCTCGCGTCGCCCGAGGCGGAGACCAGGTCGTAGTCGCCGGTGCGCATGAGCTGGACCATCTCGTCGCTGGTGCCGGCGACGCGGCGGTTCACGACGCAGCCGGTCTCGGTGGTGAAGGCGTCGCTCCAGGCGGGCTCGACGAATCCACTCCAGGCGACGATGTTGACCTCGCCCTCGTAGTCGCCGAGCTCCTCCTGCATCGCGATGTCGGGAACGTCGATCTGGAGTCCGCCGCCCCCTTCGGCCGGCGTCTCCTCTCCGCCGGTGGAACAGCCGGACAGGGCCAGGGCGGCGACCGCGGTCATCGCCGCGGTGGCCAGGATCTTCTTACGCATGGATCGCTCCTTCGTGATCGGTGCTGCTGTCTTCTCAGGTGTTCGGGTGTTGCGGTGTTTCACGTGCGGTTCTTCAGGGAAGCCGGGCCGCGTGGTCGGGTGACCAGACGGCACGGACGTGGTGTCCGCGGGCGAGGTCGTCGTCGGCGGAGTGGCGTGCGTTCGGGCGTTCGGCGATGAGGTCGAGGCCCGCATCGGTCGTGACGAGGTAGCGGGTGGCGGGGCCCGTGTAGACGACCTCGCTGATGGTGCCGGTGAGCGAGACCTCGCCCGCGGCGAGCGCCGCATCCGGTCCGATCAGCCGCATCCGCTCCGGGCGCACACTCATGGTCCGCCGGTCGCCGGTCAGGCTCTCGGCCAGCTCTCCGCCGATGAGGTTCGAGAGCCCGAGGAAGCGTGCGACGAACTCGGTCTCCGGGCGCTCGTACACATCGCGTGCGGTGCCGACCTGCTCGATCCGGCCGCCGTTGAACACCGCGACGCGGTCGCTGAGCGTGAGGGCCTCCTCCTGGTCGTGGGTGACGAAGATGAAGGTGATGCCGACCTCGCGCTGGATCTGCTTGAGCTCGATCTGCATCTGCTCACGGAGCTGCTTGTCGAGCGCACCGAGCGGTTCGTCGAGCAGCAGCACCTGGGGGCGCAGGATGAGGGCGCGGGCCAGGGCGATCCGCTGCCGCTGCCCGCCGGAGAGCTGGTGCGGCAGACGGTCGGCGACGTGGTCGAGGCGCACCTGCTCCAGCGAGGTCTGCACCCGAGCGGCCCTGGCACTCTTGCCCTCGCCGCGGACGCGGAGACCGTACCCGACGTTGTCGGCGATGGTCAGGTGCGGGAACAGCGCGTAGTCCTGGAAGACGGTGTTGACCGGACGGGCGTGCGGAGGGGTCCTGGTCACGTCGACGCCGGAGAGGCGGATGCTGCCGGAGGTGGTGTCTTCGAACCCGGCGATCATGCGCAGCACCGTCGTCTTGCCCGAGCCCGACGGACCGAGCATCGACAGGAACTCGCCCGAGGCGACCTCGAGGTCGAGGTCGCGGACGGCGGTGAACTCGCCGAACGACTTCGTGACGCCGCTCAGGGTCACCGTCCCGTCGGGGCGGGCGGCCTCTGAGGCTGCGGGTGCTGCGGGTGCCGTGGCGATCATCTCGCGCTCCTCGGTCATCGTCGAACTCGGAAGATTCCCCAAAACATATAAACCCAGAGGTAATATGTCAACAGCGAGTTTCTTGGGTATGGTGAGCGCGGAAGGGAGAATCGCAGAATGGCATCGAGCTCGACGACGCATCCGACGCACGCCCCTGCCGACCCCTCCCCCGACGCGGAGCACGAACAGCCGCACCGCCTTCAGGGCGCACTGTTCCAGCCCATCGGCGACGAGGGCAGGGCCGAGCTCGTCGAGCGCCGCCTGGTCGACGCGATCACCCGCGGCCACCTCCGCGCCGGCGAGCGCCTCCCCTCCGAGGCCGACCTCAGCAAGAGCCTCGGCGTCGCTCCGGTGACCGTGCGCGAGGCACTGCTCGCGCTGCGCGGTCGCGGTCTCGTCGTCACCCGACGCGGGCGTAACGGCGGCAGCTTCGTCGCCGCACACGCCGATCCCCTGACGTTCGCGCGGGAAGCGGTGCGTCGCACCTCGCGCGTCGCCCTGCGCGATCTCGGCGCGCACTACGCCGCCATCACCGGTGCCTGCGTCCGCCTCGCAGCGAGGCGCGCCGACCCCAGCGAGACGCAGCGGGTGCGCCGTCGGATGGACCGGATCGACGAGCTCGACACCGAGGCGCAGCGCCGGCTGCTCGACGACGTGCAGATCGAGATCGTGGCCCTCAGCCAGTCCGCGCGACTGACCCGTGAGCAGATGAAGCTGCAGGCGGAGCTCTCGCCCTACCTGCGTCTCGTCGCGCACGAGACCGAGAATCTTCGACGGCAGGGCGCGCACCTCGCCGCCGTCATCGACGCCGTGGAGGCCGGAGACCCCGACGCCGCCGGGGCGAGGACCGAACTCATGGCCGCCGAGACCATCGACGCGCTGATCCGGCTCCAGGCCGCGAACGGTTAGTTCCGAAGACCCGCATCGACGTGCACAGGAGGACGCGATGAACACAGCAACCGACACCGCCACCCAGGCCGCGGCCGCGATCGTGGAGGACTACTTCGCAGCGCCCGTGCGGGCACTGGTCGACTGGGTGGGCCCGTTCGCCACCCAGGTCGCCGAGGCCAGGGCCAGCGGACCGCTCACCCGCTCGAAGATCGATGCCCTGGTGCGACCGCATGCCCTGAAGACACTCGACCTGCGCGGCGTGCCCGTGTACGGCGCCGGGTTCATCGCGGCGATCGATCTACTCGCCGACGCCCACAGCCACCTGGCGTGGTGGCAGGGCGACGACCGGCGGCAGCTCGTGCTCGCCTCGCAGTCGCTCAACAAGGAGAACATCGACTACAGCGCGCTCGAGTGGTACCGCGTGCCGATGACCACCGGGGAGCCGCATGTGGCCGGCCCCTACGTCGACTACCTCTGCAGCGACGAGTACACGATCACGATCGCCGTGCCCGCCGATGTGGACGGACAGCGGATCGGCGTCGCCGGACTCGATCTGCTCGTGTCGGCGGTCGAGCGGGACCTGACCCACCGGTTCGCCGCGCTGGGCAGCGAGGTCACGCTGACGAACGGCGTCGGACGTGTGGTGGTGTCGACCGACCCGCGATGGGCGACGGGCGACTCGGTGCGGGGCAGCGGTCTCGCCGACCTCCCGCGGGTCGCCTGCCCCACCGTCGCGCTCGATGTGATCGTCGGCTGAGGAGCGCTAGAGGGCGCCGGACCCCCGGGCGGCATCGCGGGTACCGTGCCGCGGATCGTCGCGGGCCGACCCTTGACCAATGGTAACCTCCTGGTTACCATTCTGAGCATGGACATCTTCGCGGCGATCGCCGATCCGATCCGTCGCGATCTGCTGCGTCGGCTGGCAGCGGGCCCCGCGCGCGTCGTGGACCTCGCCGACCGGCATGACATCTCACGACCGGCGATCAGCAAGCACCTGCGCATCCTGACCGACGCCGGGCTGACCCGCGGCGAACACCACGGTCGCGAGCGCCACTACTCGCTCGAGATCGAGCCGCTCGCCGTGGTCGGCGATTTCCTCGCGGAGCTGGTCGCCGGTCGCGCACCCGTGACGGCGCAGCACCTGGACGCGCTCGACACCGAGGTTCATCGCGCGGGCCGCGACCGTCGCCGCGCCGCATCCGCATCCCTGAGCACGGAGGAGAACATCGCATGAACCCGACCGGAGTCTTCGACGCCGAACGGCGCACCTTATCGCTGCAGCGGGTCTTTTCTGCACCCGTCACAGACGTCTGGGCGAGCATCACGGAATCCGACCGACTCGCACGCTGGTTCGGCACCTGGACGGGCGACCCGTCGACGGGGCGGGTCCTGGTCACGATGAATGCCGAGGCTGCACCCATCCCGCCCGCCCCCTACGACATCCACGTGTGTGAGCCGCCGCATCGCCTCGACGTCAGTGCCGTCGATGAGTACGGCGCCTGGCGGCTGGTCGCCGAGCTGGTCGAGGCAGACGGGCGCACCACCCTCACCCTTCGGCAGGAGGACGTCGACCCCGGCACGTTGGGCGAGACGGGCCCCGGCTGGGAGTGGTACCTGGACCGATTGGTCGCCGCGTCCACCGATCGACCGCTGCCCTCTCTCGACGACTTCGACACGGAATACATGCCGCTGGCCGCGGCCTACGCGGCGATGCCTGCCTGACCGCGGCGCGGCGAGCGGTCGGGGGCGTGCGTACGTCGGTGGCACCGGGCACGATGAGGGCATGACCGACGGCTACGATCCCGGCTTCCTCGAAACAGCGCTTCCCCTGCCGCGCCCCACACAGGCGGTCCGCCCGCTCCCCTACCCGCGCTTCACGGTGCTGCTGGATCCTGAGCGGCGTCTCGCGGCGGCGACCGCGGTGAACATCGACGGCGCGACTCTGCAGGATCTCCCGCGCACCGGCGAGTGGCGCCTCGACGAACGGGCGCCGTCCGCCGAGCAGACCGGCCCCGAGGTGTATGCGCGCAACGACCTCGACCGCGGGCACCTCGTGCGGCGGCGCGATCCGGGATGGGGGTCGGTCGAGACGGCCCGCGCTGCCACAGAGGCGACCTTCTTCTACCCGAACGCCGCTCCGCAGGCCGCCGGCTTCAACCAGTCGAAGGAGCTGTGGCTCGGCCTCGAAGACCACGTTCTCTCCTACGCCGAGGCGACCGATCAGCGGGTGTCAGTCTTCACCGCGCCGGTCCTCGCCCTGGACGACCCGGCGTACCGCGGCATCCGGATCCCGTTGCGCTTCTGGAAGATCGCCGCCTGGCAGGGCCCCGACGGACTCGCGGCCGCCGGCTTCGTGCTCGACCAGTCCGAGCTCGTCGACACCCGCGAGGGCGTGTTCGCCGTGCCGCCCCTGGGTGCCTTCCGCACGTTCCAGGTGCCGATCGCCGACATCGCCGCTCTGACCGGCATCGACCTCGGACCCTTGACCGGATCGGATGTGCTCGACAGGCCGCAGGCGCGGGAGTCCGGATGGCGGAGTCTGGACACTGCGGACGACATCCTGTTGTGACGCGGACCGGCGGGGCACACTGGATCGATGGAGTACAGCGGAGTGGTCCCGATGGACGCGCCAGACCCGAGCATCGCGGCGGAGGCCCGACTGCAGAGCCTTCCGTTCCCCGTCTTCGAACTGAGGCCGCAGCCCGCGCTCACGCGTCTGCCGATCGCCGGCTTCACGGAGATCGGCGGTGCGACCGGGCGCGAAGAGGTCTCCGCGGACTTCAGCTACACACTGTGGCGGTGCCCCGACGATCACGCCGATCCCCGCAATGAGATCGAGCTGGACGAGGCGACGAGGCGTTCCCTCGAAGACGAACCGCCGTGGGGGCGTCCGGCCTGGCTGATCGAGCAGGTGCAGGCGTTCCGATACCCGATGCTGTGGGAGGCGGCGCGCACCACCTGGCGCGCTTCCCCTGCTCGCGAAGGGAGTTCCCTCGACGAGCAGCTCGTCGCCCACACCAACCACATCCTGCGCAACCGGTTCCGCGAGGAGCTCGGCCTCTCGTGGGATCCGCGCACCGATGACGACGACGCGTGGGCCGCGACGACCACCGCGGTGTCGGACGCCTCACTCGACGTCGACGGAGAACACCGCCCCGCGCGGCAGATCGACACCGATCCGTTCGTCTACAGCATCGGATTCCGTGTCGACGAGCACGTCGTGTGCACGACGGTCGTCCCCCGAGATACCCTGCCCCTGGTCGACCTCGCTGTCACGCGCCTCGCAACAGGCCCTCAGACCCCGGCGCGCACGACCTCCAGCGACGGGTAGTCGGTGTACCCCTCTGCCGTGCGCCCGTAGAACAGCTGCGGGCGCGGGTCGTTGAGCTCAGCCCCCTCACGCCAGCGCTCGACCAGGTCGGGGTTGGCGATCACGGGGCGACCGGCGGCCACGGCATCCGCCCATCCGTCGGCGACGAGCGCCTCGGCATCCTCCCGCGTCGTGACGACGCCGAAGCCGGTATTGATGATCAGGGGCGCGCCCGCCGTGCGCCGGATGTGCTGCACGAGCTCGCTCGTCGGTGCGGCACTCAGCACATCGATGAAGGCGAGGCCGAGCGGGGCGAGCCCCTGGGCGACGGCGACGTAGGTCGCGTGGACATCCGCGTCATCCTCTTCGAGCACGCCCTGGATGTTGTGCTGCGGCGACAGCCGGATGCCGGTGCGGTCGGCTCCCACCGCCGCCGCGACGGCTGTCGTGACCTCGATCGCGAAGCGGGCGCGGTTCTCGGGCGAACTGCCGTACCGGTCGTCGCGGACATTCGAGACCGGTGAGAGGAACTCGTGCACCAGGTAGCCGTTGGCGCCGTGCACCTCGACGCCGTCGAAGCCCGCGGCGATCGCGTTGCGCGCGGCCTGCGCGAACTGCTCGACGACCTCGGGGATCTCATCGAGGGTGAGCGCGTGAGCCACCGGGAGATCGACCTTCCCCACGGGCGTGTGCGTCTGACCCGGTGCGGCGAGCGGGCTCGGGGCGACCACGCGCGGCTGCCCGGAGATCTCCGGGTGCCCCACTCGGCCACCGTGCATCAGCTGCATGACGATCGTGCCGCCCGCCTCGTGGACCGCCGCGGTGACGGGCCGCCACCCCTCGATCTGGGCGGGCGTGACGATGCCCGGCTGGCCCGCATAGGACTTGCCCTCGGCAGCCGGCCAGGTGCCCTCGGAGATGATGAGGCCCTGACCCGCGCGCTGCCGGTAGTACTCCGCCATCACCTCGGTGGGCACGCCGTCGTCATCCGCGCGGGTGCGGGTGAGCGGCGCCATGACGACGCGATTGGACAGCTGCAGGGCGCCGAAGACGGCCGGATCGAAGAGAGTCACAGTGGGAGGTAAGGCTCGGGGCGAGCCTCGTATTCCCCTCAGTTGCCACCGAGGGCGGAGAGAAGGTCGGCGAAGTGGTCGAGGTCGGCGGCCGTCCACTTGCGCAGCCGCTCGCCGATGCGGCCCTCGTAGCGGGAGCGGGCGACGGCGATCCGCTCCTGCGCCAGGTCGGTCGCGACGAGGACGCGTGCGCGGCGGTCCTCCGGATCGTGCACGCTCTCGACGAGTCCGAGCTGCTCGAGCTGACGCACCTGACGACTCACCGCCGACTTGTCGGTCTGCAGATGCTCGATGATCGCACCCGCCGAGGTCGCCTTGCCTGTCGCGATCGACGTGAGCACCTGGTATCCCAGCGGCTGCAGTTCGGGATGGACGGTCGCCGCGGCCTCACGCCAGCTGATGCGGATCCGCGCGAAGAGACGACCGAGTTCCTGCTCGACCCTGGTGACGGCCTGGTCGAGATCCGCCCCGCTCAGACGGCCCTCTTCCGAGGGGGATGCAGGGGCGTCGGCGGGGGCGTCGGACGAGGCGCTCATGCTCGCCAGTGTACGGCGAAGCCCCGCCGTCGAGCGCGACAGCGGGGCTTCACTCAGACCTCTGCGAGGAGTCGGAACACCTTGGATGCGGCCTGGATCTCGTCGGGGGTCAACTCGTCGACCACGGCCTGCAGACGGGTGCCGTATTCGCGGCGGACCTCGGCGAGCGCCGCGCAGGCCGACGGAGTCGCGCTCAGCACCCGGAGCCGCCCGTCCCGCTCGTCCGGCCGGGACTCGAGAAGCTCTGCCTCCTCCAGCATCCGCACCTGACGGCTGATGACCGACTTGTCCATCTCGAACCGCTCGGCCAGCTCATGCGCGTTCGCGGTGCCCGCCCGGGCGATGAATGTCAGCAGCTTGTACCCGGCCACCTGCAGCTCGGGGTGCACCCGAGCTGCAGACTCCTTCCAGAGCGACCTGGTCCTCGCGAAGATGAGGTTCAGGTGCGCCTGGAGGTCACCGAGCGCGCTGTCGACATCCGCCTGTCCGACCGCTTCGGGGGTGAGCATGTCAGCGCTCCTGGTCCCGATCTTCGCGTTCGAGGACGCGCACCGAACCGGTCGCGGGCGACTCGGACTCCGCACCTCCGAGCCGGATGGCCCCGGTGGAGAGCGACGCGCCGACCTCGGCCTCGGAGACCTCGATCACGGATTCCTCCGCCTGCTCGAGCATCTGCTCGGCGGCGTTCTTCGTCGACAGCGGCTTGTTCTTGATGAACGCGATCGCGATGATGGCGATCACCGCGAGCGGGATGGCGATGATGAACGAGTCGGCGATGCCGTGGCCGTAGGCACCCTCGACGATCGTGCGGATCGTGTCGGGAAGCTGTCCGACCTTCGGCACATCACCCGAGGCGAGGTGCTTGAGCGCATCGACCTCGGCGGGGGTCGTCGGCGTGAAGCCCTCGAGCGAGTCGGTGATGTACGACGCGACGCTGGTCGACAGCATCGCACCCATGACCGTGACGCCGATGGTGCCGGCGATCGTGCGGAAGAAGTTCACGTTCGACGACGCGGCGCCCAGCTGCTGCGGCGCGGTGTCGTTCTGCACGATGAGCGTGAGGTTCTGCATGACCATGCCGAGGCCCGCACCGAGGATGAACATGTAGACGGCGACCAGCGGGAACGGGGTGTCGTAGCGCAGGGTGGCCATCAGGCTGACGCCGATGGTGGCGAGGACCGAGCCCGTCAGCATCCAGCCCTTCCACTTGCCGAAGCGGCTCACGAGCTGGCCGATGATGATCGACGCACCCATCTGGCCGATGATCATCGGGATGGTCATCAGGCCGGACTCGGTGGGCGTGGCGCCACGAGCCAGCTGGAAGTACTGCGCGAGGAACACCGAGGTGGCGAACATCGAGACGCCGATGGCGATCGAGGCGATCACCGATAGCGTGAAGGTGCGGTTGCGGAACAGCGACATCGGCACGATCGGTTCCTTGACGAAGAACTCGACCGTGATGAAGGCGGCGATCGCGACTCCGGCGATCACGGCGAGCATGATGCTCGTCGAGGAGTCCCAGTCGAACTGGCTGCCGCCCATCGAGACCCAGATGAGCAGGGTCGAGACGCCGACCGCGAGGAGCACGATGCCGAAGTAGTCGATCGAGACCTTACTGTCGCGCTGCGGCTTGGGCAGGTGGAGCGTGAACTGCAGCAGGACGAGGGCGAGGATCGCGAACGGCACGCCGACGAAGAAGTTGGAGCGCCAGCCCCACACGTCGGTGAGCAGGCCGCCGAGCAGCGGGCCGCCGATGGTGCCGAGGGCCATGATGCCGCCGACGACGCCCATGTACTTGCCGCGCTCACGCGGGGAGATGATGAGGGCCACGGCGATCATGACGAGCGACATGAGGCCGCCGACGCCGATGCCCTGGATGACGCGAACCGCGATGAGCATGTTCGTGTCGGTCGAGAAGCCGGCGATCACGGTGCCGACGGTGAAGAGGATGAGCGAGATCTGGACGAGGACCTTGCGGTCGACGAGGTCGGCGAGCTTGCCCCAGATGGGGGTCGAGACGGCGGTGGCCAGAAGGCTCGCGGTGATGACCCAGGTGTACTGCGACTGGGTGCCGCCGAGGTCGGCGATGATGACCGGCATCGAGGTCGACACGACGGTGCCCGAGAGCACGGCGACGAACATGCCGACGACGAGTCCGGAGATCGCGGTGAAGACCTCGCGGGCCGAGCGGGTGGCTTCGGGTGCTGAGGATGGGGTGTGTGTCACGGGGGTAACGCTCCTGCGTAGAAAGTTGATCGAGGTCAACCATACTCCGATAGTTGCGAAAGCGCAACTATCGCGTGGGCGTTCACAACTCCTCAATGAACGCGCGCGAAACCGCCCCGGGGCCCCGGATCGGGAATATCCCTGTGATCTTGAGGAGTTATGCACGGCGCGCGTCTCGCTCACGAGCACCGCGGCCACACCGCCGGCGCACAGGGCGAAGCCGAGGACGGTGAGCGCCGTGAGCGGTTCACCCAGCAGCAGCGCTCCGGCCAGCGCGGTCGTCGGAGCGATCAGGAAGAGCAGCGCGTTCAGAGCCGTGATGCCCACCCGGCGCAGCAACCGCCAGTAGAGCCCGTACGCGGCGAGCGTCGGGAAGACAGCGGCGAACCCGGCGGCGATCCAGAACGATGCGGATGCCGGCGGCGCGAGGGCACCGAAGACTGCGGCGACCGGCACGAGGGCCACAGCGGTCACCGTGACGTGGATGGTCAGCGTCACCAGGGTGCTCGTCCGCGGCTCAGAGCGGCGCTGCAGGAACGTGGCGACGATCAGGGACGCCATCGCGAGGGCGGGCCACAGGTAGGCGACGGGGTGCGCCGCGGAACCTTCGAGCTGCGAGCGCACGACCAGCAGGACCCCCACGGCCCCGAGCAGGAGTCCAGCCCACTGCGCCGCGCGCACGCGAAGCCCGAGCAGCGGACCGACCAGCGCGGCGACAACGAGCGGCTGCACGGCATCGATCAGCGCCGTGGTGCCGGTGGCGACACCCGAGGCGATGGCCATGTACACCGCCGTGCAGTAGCCGAACTGGGCGAAGAGTCCGATGACCGCCTGTCGGCCCAGGTCGCGCCGCGTGACGCCGCGAGCAGCACCGGTGAAAAGCACGATCGCGAGCAGGATCACAGCGAGAGGAACGAAGCGCCAGACGAGCAGCGTCAGCGGCGGCACCTCGACGGCGGCGATCGCCGGCACGAGGAATCCGGAGCTCCACGTGACGACGAACGCCACGGATGCCGCGACCGTCACCCCGACACGAACTATACCAACCTGTATACCCATTCCCCCGACTATACAGGTTGGTATAGTTGGGGACATGGCCGTCCCCGTTCCCGACCTCGCCCCGCTCACCCCTGGCGCGTCCCGCGTGCTCGACGCGGCGTCGCTGCTCTTCTACGAGCGCGGCATCCACGCGGTGGGCGTCGACACGATCGCCGAGGCCGCTGGCGCCACCAAGAAGACCCTCTACGACCGCTTCGGCTCCAAGGAGGCGCTGGTCGTCTCCTACCTCCAGCACCGCGATGCGCGTTGGCGGACACACGTCGCCGAGCACCTCTCGCGCGTGCCCGAGCCCGGAATCGAGCGCGTGCTCGCCGTGTTCGACGCGGCGATCACCTGGTCGGACGAGAACAGCCCGAAGGGGTGCAGCGCCATCAACGCCCGCGCCGAGATCGGCGACGGCCACGACGGGCATCCCGTCTTCCCCGAGGTAGCGCGTCAGAAGGCCTGGCTGCTCGACCTCTTCGCCGAGCTCTGCCGTGAAGCCGGCGCCGCGGACCCCGACCTGATGTCGAAGGCCCTGATGCTGCTGTACGAGGGTGCCATCGTCACCGTCGGCATGGAGACGTTCGGCACGCCGTTCGAGGTGGCTCGCGGGCTGGCTCGCACGACGCTGGAGCAGGATCGGGGGTTCCGCTCACCGGAACGATGAGAGGAACCCCCGACGCATGGAGCGGAACCGCCGTCAGCTGGCGATCCAGTTGCCCTCCGAGTCACGGACGTAGCCGGAGATCTCCGCCTCGTGGACGAACATCGTGCCCGACGTCATCACGGCGAGGTTCATACCGGCAAACCGGGTGATGCCGCCGTCATCGGCGATCGCAGGGAGCCAGAACTCGGTGCTGTTGTCGTAATCCGATGCGGATGCCGCACAGTCCTGCACCAGCGTCAGGGTCGCGTAGTCATCGGAGTGGTAGAGCCCGGGCGCCGCATCGGCGTCATCGAGATCGGCGACCGGAACGGCGGCCATCAGCGGAGCCCACGCCGGCGTCGGCGTGAAGGGTGCGCCGATGCCGGCGACCTCCTTCAGCTCTTCGATGTGCGCGGGATCCGCGCCGTTCGCGAGCGCCTCCTCCTCGGTGCTCACGCCGAAGTCGCCGGTCAGCCGACGCTCGAACTCGTCCTCCGCCTGCGCCTCCCGCTCGGCCCGGGTCATCGACGGCTCCGTGAGCACGTCGGGCGCATCGCCCGCGTAGGTCATGGCGAGGTCGACGGCACAGTACTGCGCGCCGTCGAGCTCGCGGGGCGTGGCCCGCACCTCACGCACGAGCAGTGCGTCGGCATCGCTGCCCGCGGCCTCGATGAGAGCCTCCGGAACGCGGATGAGCAGCTCACCCGTGGTCGAATCGCCGTAGGCCGACTCGAACTCGAACACGCCCTGCTGCGGGCCCGCCGATTCCCCGGAGCATCCGGCGAGAGCGACCGCCGCGATCGCGGTGATCGTGAGGACAGGGACAAACTTCTTCGGCTTCATGGGCCGCCTTCCTTGTGCGCATGACCGGGCGCAGAGTCGCCCGGCGGCCCCGAGGGACTCTCTGCCCACTGTCGGCAGTGCAGGGAGATCCGACAGTGACGGCGCTCTTCCTTCTCGGCGGGCACCCCGAGCGGTACCGTGTCAGCGTGTCGACGGATTCGAGGAGTGAGCGGGCGCACATCGCCCCGGCAGACCTCGACGCGGCGATCGGCGACGTCGACTGGACGGTGCCGCCGCCCGGGTCGACGGCCTCGCGGTTCTCAGCGCCGAGCGGCGAGCTGGCCGTGGTGTCGCTGGGTGATCCCGCGCATCCGCGCGTGGTCCTGGTCCCCGGGGCGACCGGTTCCAAGGAGGACTTCGCACTGATGCTGCCGCTCCTGGCGGAGGCGGGCTTCTTCGTGCAGTCGTTCGACCTCGCCGGACAGTACGAGTCCCACGCCGCCGGGGCGCACACGAGCTACACGTACGAGCTGTTCATCGGCGACCTCATCGCCTTCCTCGAAGCCGGCACCCCCGCTCATCTGCTGGGCTATTCGTTCGCGGGTACGGTCGCGCAGCTGGTCGCCGTCCGTCGCCCCGACCTCGTGCTGTCCCTGGCGCTCCTGACCACTCCCCCCGGCGTCGGCAACGTGTTCGCGACGATGAAATGGCTGGGCCCGATCGCGCCGATCGCGAGCCCTCGTCGCGGAGCCGGTCTCATGATCTGGGGGATCGTGACGAACAAGAACCGGGTCCCGACCCGGAGGCTCGAGTTCGTCCGCTCCCGGTTCGCGCTCACGCGCAGGCGCAGCGTCGACGAGATCGTCGGGCTCATGATGGCCGCCCCGGATGTGCGTGACCGCGTGCGGGCGCTGCCGATCCCCAAGCTGGTCGTCGCCGGCTCGCACGACCTGTGGCCGCTGGCCGCCCACGAACGCTACGCCCACGACATCGGCGCCGACTTCCGCGCTTACGCGACCGGGCACAGCCCGAGCGAGACCACTCCGCATCAACTCACGGCCGACCTGCTCGATCTCTACGCGCGCGCCGACGGCTGACTCAGCCGCGGAGGGCGTCCGCATCAGCTTCACGCCGCGCCCGTCGCCGCACGCGCAGCGGCTCGTGCGACAGATGCAGCCGGACCGTGGGGAGCACATAGCTCAGCCGACGCCGGAGTGACGCCCAGTCCCGGAACGGGCGCGCCGACACCTCGACGACCAGACTCCGGTCCCGCAGCACGGTCATCTCGGGGCGCACATGGAACGACAGGTCGAAGTCGTCGTGGATGTTCTGCTCCTCGCGGTGCACCTCGCCGCTCAGCAACCGCCAGGTCTCGGCGCGCATCGCCATGTTCGAGCCGAACAGCGGTGCATGCCCGAGCAGCGGCGTGAGCACCGTGTACATGCCGCCGATGTAGAGGTGCTCCCCCATCCAGTGCACCAGCGGCGTGGAGCCGTAGAAGCTCGGGTCGCCGGTGAGGAAGTCGAGGCCGTCGCGGCTGCGGAAGATCCGCTCGATCCGCTCGATCCAGTCGGGCCTCGGGCGCGAGTCGGCATCCAGCCGCGCGATGATGTCGCCCGTCGCCGCGTCGTACCCCGCCGCGGACGCCCGGGGAATCCCCCGCACGGGCTCGGTCACGACGCGTGCGCCGAATCGCTCGGCGACCGCCACCGTGTCATCCGTGCTGCCGTTGTCGACGACGACGACCTCGTCGGCTCTGCGGGTCTGCCGCTCGAGAGCGCGCAGACACTGCTCGAGAAGGACGGCGTCGTTCCGCACCGGGATGACCACCGAGACGGAACGGAGGAAGACGGTCGTCATCGTTCTCCTCTCGTGCGTGCAGGCCTCGGAGACAGTCTCCCGCGTGCAGCCCCGTCAGACGGCGATTGAGAGAGGATGGATGGATGATCCGTGACGAGATCGGCAGATCGCTTCGATGACCGGCACGCGCCTGACCGGGAAACCCCTCGTCGCCATCGCGGCGGCGGTCGCTGCCTTCGCGGCCGTCGTCGGCGTCGTCTACAGACGCGTCATGTACCCGCCGCTGCCCCGCTCCCGGGAAGACCGGATCCGGATCGCCGCCGTCGGTGACAGCAACACCTATGGTGCAGGGATGCTGTTCCGAGGCCGGGGCCGCCGGTCCTACCCGGGCCGCCTCGAACAGCTCCTCGGCGACGGATACCAGGTGCTCAACTACGGCGTGAATCGGTGCACGCTGCAGCACGAAGGCGACTGGCCGTACGACGCGACTCCCCAGGCCACGGCGTCTCTGCACGCGGGGGCGGACATCGTGCTCGTCATGCTCGGCTCGAACGACGCCCGCGGCGATAACTGGAACGCGGAGCGCTACGAGACCCAGCTCGCCGCGTACGTCGAGCGCTACCGCACGCGCGGCGCGACCGTCTTCCTGCTGACTCCGCCCGTCGCGTTCCCGAATCGCCGCGGGGTCCACGAGCGGATCATCGCCGACGAGGTGGCCCCGATCGTGCGCGCCGTCGCGAGCAGGCTGGGGGTCGACCTGATCGATGTCTTCGACGTCACCAGCCGGTCCGTCACACGGCACCCCGACGGCATCCATCTCGATGCCCGCGCGAGCGCGATCGTCGCGGAGGCCGTCGCCGAAGCCCTCGTCCCGCCGACTGCGCCGCCGCTCGCCACTCACCCGGAGGGGTGATCCGCCGCCGCGAAGCCGCGTGAGAACATGAGGGCGATGCGGTCCGAGGCCTCTGTCGCGAGTCCCCGTCGGCACGCCTGGCTGCGTGTCGACGTCATCGTGGCGCTCATCGCCCTCGTGATCCTGCTGCCGTCGAGCATCGCGATCCTCACAGAGCCGGCCACGCGCCCCGAGCCCTGGATCCTCGCGCTCATGATCGCCCTGTACGTGGTGCTCCACCTCACGACACTGCTCGCCGTGCGGCACCCGGTCGCCGCGATCGTGATCGCGAACGCCGTCATGTGCGCACTCGTGCTCGTCCCGGGTATCCGCGCGGCATCCGGAGCCTTCCTCCCATCGGCCGCGGCCTACCTGCTCGTCATCGGCCAAGTCGCCGCGCAGACCCGCTCGAGCGTGCGGATCGCGGCGCTGGCGGGCGGCATCTTCGGCGCGGGCCTCATCGCCTTCACCGAGCTTCGACTCGACGATCCGGAGCTCCGCCTCGGGGCGTTCCTCGGACTCAGCGGCGCGATCGCGGCGGCCTGGGCGCTGGGGCTGGTCCTGCGGGTGCGGCGCGACCAGGCCGAGGAGCGGATGGCGGCGCGCGTCTCGCAGGCTATCGCGGATGAGCGCGGACGGATCAACCGCGACCTGCACGACATCGTCGCCCACTCGATGACGGTGATGATCGCGCAGGCCGAGGTCGCCCGCACGGTGCGCGCCGACGACCCCGACCGGAGCGACGCCGCTCTCGGCATCGTCGTGGACACCGGCCGCGAGGCTCTGCGCGGAATGCGTTCGGTCGTCGCCGACGATGCCCCGCGTCAGCCGTTGCCCACCATCGACTCGCTGGAGGAGCTCGTCGAGAGCGTGCGCACCCCCTCGACCGACGTGCGGCTGACGGAGTCGGGCACCAGAACTCCGCTTCGCGCCGATGCCGCGTTGGCCCTGCATCATGCGGTGCGCGAGGCGCTCACGAACGCGATCCGTCACAATGCGCCTCCGGTCGCCATCGAGGTGCGGATCGACTGGCGACCGGAAGGGGTGCATGCCACGGTGCGCGATGACGGCGGGTCGGGCCCGGTCGTGACCGATCTCGGCAGCGGCGTGGGCCTGGTAGGCATCACCGAGCGGGTGCGGCTCGCCGGCGGCACGCTCACCGCGCACGGACGGGATCCGCGGGGATGGATCGTCACGGTGGATCTTCCGACCGAGAGGAGCATCGGATGACCCTGCGCATTCTGATCGTCGACGACCAGGAGCTGTTCCGCACGGCCATCGCGCTGATGCTCTCGCGCGACCCGCGCCTGTCGGACGTGGCCACCGCGTCGTCCGGCGAAGCAGCGATCGAGCATGTGCGCGCTCATGCCGTCGACGTGGTCCTGATGGACATCCGGATGCCGGGGATGGACGGCCTCGCCGCCACCCGCGAGATGCGGCGCCTCCGCCCGGCCACCCGGGTCCTGATCCTCACCACCTTCGACCTGGACGAGTACGTGTACGCCGCGATCCGCGAGGGGGCGAGCGGCTTCCTCACCAAAGACGCCAGCCCGGCGGAACTCGCGGATGCCGCCGTCGCCGTGGCCGCCGGCGAGTCGGTGATGTCGTCGCGCGCCACCGAGGCACTGATCGGATTCGTTCGCGACGGCGCCCCCGGAGCAGACCCGGCGTCGGCGCTCGCCGCCCTCAGCCCTCGCGAGCAGGAGGTCGCCCGCGCTCTCGCCACCGGCGCCTCGAACGACGACATCGCTCGGACGCTGTTCCTCTCGGCGAACACGGTGAAGACGCATGTGAAGGCCGTCCTCGCGAAGCTCGGCGTTCCCGACCGGGTGCACGTCGTCATCTGGGCATACGAGAACGGTCTGCTGCGCCCGGGACGCTGACCGCTCTGCGCCGGCAGGTTCACTCCTGCGGGTGAGGAGGATGACCCCTGCGGTCGAAGTCGGCGGCGGAACGCGTTCCTAGCGTGGAAGCATGTCCATTCCCACACGCATCATCGTCCTTCTCGCCGCCGCTGTCGGCGCCCTGGCCGTGACCGTCACCAGCCTCGTGAGGATGCTCACCCCCGGCGCCGACGCACTGCCCTCGAGCCTCGTCGGCAACCTCGGTCACGGCGTCGAACTCGCACTCTCCCTCACGGGGGCGCTGGCCGCGCTCCTCGTATCCGTGTCCGCACTGGCGACTCGTGACCTCGTGAACCGCGCCGTGCCGCGGTGGCTCCTGCGCACGGTCGGTCTCGTGGCCGCGGGGATCCTCGCCGTCACGATGCCCGGAGGCGTGATCGCCGCGGCGGGCTACACCTTCGCGATGATGGTCATCGTCGGAGTTCTGGTCCTCATCGTGCTCACGGTGCTGCGCCGTCCGCTGCTCGGTCTCCTCCTCGCCGCCGGGGTCGTCGGCGCCCTCGCCTACGCCGCCATCGGACTCGGGGCCGGGCCGCTCGTCCCACAGATCCTGGGCAGTTACGGCATGATCCTCCCGCAGGCCGGTCTGGCACTCGCGCATGTCGCCGCGGCCGCCGGCCTGCTGATCTGGATGATCGCCGACCCGTCGTCCCGCCGAAGCCGATTCGCGCGCGAGGTGCTCCGTCACCGCCGCGCGATCACGATCGTGGCGGCCGCATGCGCTCTCCCCTACGCGTTCGCCCGCGCGAGCTGGCTGACGCCCTGGCCGCTGTTCGGCGGAAGCGCGGAGATGTTCGCCGCAGACCCGTCCGTCCGTGCGCTCGGTCTCGCGCTCGGCGCGGCCATGCTCACCGGAGGCGTGCTCACGCTGGGCCTGGTCCTGCCCTGGGGCGAGCGGTTCCCTCGCTTTCTCGCGGGGCTCAGCGGGCGGTCGGTGCCGCCCGGGCTGGCCATCGTCCCGGCGAGCCTCGTCAGCGTCCTGTTCACGGCCGCCGGCATCCAGTTCGCGTTGGAAGGGGTGGGTACCGCGGAGAACTCCGTGTACGTGCTTCTGATGTTCCCGTTCTGGCTCTGGGGTCCGCTCCTGGGTCTCGCCACCTGGGCCTATGCGATGCGGCGGGCGACGCCGGCCGCCGCGAAGCGATCGAACTCTCCCGCGGCGCAGGTCGCGGCCTAACCGGTCGGCGCCTCGGATCCGTCTTGGCGACGGCCCGGACTCGTCTCCCTCTAGCGGTCCTTGAGGGATCTGATGCCCGGGGCAAGAACAAGGGGACGACCAGTCCGGTCGTCCCCTCCTTCTGCGTGCTCGTCCGACTTGAATCAGTTCGGGGCTTTGCTGATCTTCGAATTCACGCGGTACCAGCGCGCGATGAGACAGATTCCGCCGACAACGAGGATTGCCCCAACGACGAGAAAGAAGACCCGAAATCCAACTTCGGTTGCGATCGTCGCGTTGAGAAACGCGAGAGCTCCGCAGAAGAGAACTGCCACCCAGCCAGTGATGACTGCGCCTGATGGACGCGTGGTGCGCGCTTCGGTCACGTTGAACTGCTCACAACCTCGGAAATCTCTTGATCCAATTCCCGAATGACCCCGAAGTATAATGTTAGCGACTGGACTCAGCGTCAGTTCGCGCATGCATGCGGGCGTTCAGCGGTGATCAAGCTCACCGTCCTGACCGAACGCCTCAACTGAGGCGTCGGCCAGGAGCGCGGTCAGCCGTCTTCGGGGTCTTCCGCGAGGACATCGGCGTCGTCGGCGTCGCCTCCGTCGCTCGGGACCACCGTGGGCGGGTTCCCCTTGCCGTCCTCGGCGCCGAGGTTGTCGTTCTCCTCTGCACCCGGGCCCGGCTCCGTGCTGATGTCGTTCCGGTCGGTGCGGATGTCGTCGCTTCCACCACTCATGTGCGTTCCTTCCCGTGGGCAGACGCCGCAGGCTCCGCGCATGCGGGGCGGCGTCCATGTCGGTCCGACGCTACGGCGGTGCAGGCGCAGTGGCACGCCCCTTGACACCGATGCGATCGGCGAGCACCTCTCGCGGTCAGCCGCAGAACGCGGAGGCGGAGTTCTTGAGCTGCTCGATCGCCTCAATGGTCTCGGGCGCCTGCAGATCGGTCATCCCGCCGATCTTCTCCGCACCCGAGCGGATGAGGTCGCCCAGCTGACCGTCGGTGTTCTCGGCCAGCCCGTTGAGCGAGGCGACCAGGTCGTCGCGCGCGGCATCCGCCTGCTCCGCCGACAGCTCCCCCTGGTCGAGCAGCGTCTGGTACTGCCCGTAGGCGTCGTCGATCGTCGTGCAGGCAGCCTGCACGTCGACGCCGAGAGCATCGCCCGCCATCTGCGTCACCTGCGAGCAGCCCGCCAGGATGAGGCCGGCGGCGAGCACGAGCGGGAGGACGAGGATTCGGCGCATGCCCCGAGGGTAGCGGCTCGACCTGGCGCCTTCCTGCGACCCATGCCGGTCGCCGTATGGAGCACTTCCACGGGCGCAGGCGTCTAACATCGCAAGCGCGCGATGGCCGAGGAGGTGGGCGCCTGATGAAGGTCATGCTCGTGGATGACGATGCGGAGATCCGCCTCGGCTTCACGACCGCCCTGCGGCGCCGCGGTCACACCGTCGACACCGCCGAGGACGTCGCCTCTGCCCGCCTGCTCGCCGAACGGATCGCTCCGGATGTCGCGATCATCGACGTCATGCTCCCCGACGGCGACGGGTTTTCGTTGTGCCGCGAGATCCGCACCCGATGGGGCTTCCCGACCGTCATGCTCACGGCGCGCGATGAGGATGCGGACATCGTCATCGGCCTCGACGCCGGAGCAGACGACTACATCACGAAGCCGGTCAGTGTGGCCGTGCTCGAAGCGCGCCTGCGGACGGTCCTGCGCCGCAGCTCCCGTCTCACCGCGGAGCCGCTCCGGGTCGGCACACTCGAACTGCATGAGGACTCCGCGGAGGCACTGGCCGACGGCGAAGCCCTGCCGCTGAGCCCCACCGAGTTCCGTCTGCTGCATGAGCTGGCGCTGAACGACGGTCATGCCCTGAGCCGCTCGCACCTGATCGACGCGGTCTGGGCGCAGTCGCCACCCGACACTCCGCGGGTGGTCGATACCGCCATCCAGCGGCTGCGTGCGAAGCTGACCGCGGCGAAGGTCGCGACGCCACAGCTGGAGACCATGCGGGGGATCGGATATCGGCTGCGATGACCGCACGCCGTCGTCGCCCCACCCTCCGCACGGCCATCGCCCTCGCCCTCGTCGGCAGCACGATCGCGGTCTCGGTGCTCGTCACCGGTGTCGTCGTGTTCACCGCGGGGCGCATCGTGTACGAGTCGCGGCAGGAGGGCCTGCTCGACGAGTTCTCCACGACCGCTGACGCCCTCTTCACCTCCATCTCCACCGCGTCCCCGAAGGACACGTGGAAGTACTACGCCGAGATCCTCCCCGGCGAGACCGTCATCATCGACCTCGACAGTGGCCGCAGCGCCGGAGAGCTCCGTCCGCGCCAGGTGCCGGATGCGCTGGGCATCGACGACAGCCGTCGCTCCGGCGATCTGACCTCGCTGATGACCACGCTCGACGATCGTGAAGTGTTCTTCGTCTCGACCGTCCGGGACGATCTCCCCCAGGATCCGAGCGCCCGCCTCGCCGTCGTCACGGCGTACTCGATGCAGCCGCAGCAGGATCAGGTGCGAGAGCTCATCGTCTCGGGCGCGCTCCTCAGCGGCGGCGTCGTGGTCCTCGTGGTCCTGCTCGAGCGTCTGCTCGGCGGTGCGTTGACGCGCCCGCTTCGACGCCTGGTCGACACCGCCCATGCGGTCGGATCCGGCGAAGGCCCGCCGGAATGGAAGCCGTCTTTCGACGACGTCGACCGCGTGGCCGACGCCCTCCACCTCTCCTCGGAGCGTCTGGGCGACACCATCGGGCAGCTGCAGCGCCGCGAGGCGGAGTCCCGGCAGCTGGTCAGCGACGTCGCCCACGAGCTGCGTACACCGCTCACCTCGATGATCGCGGTCGACGAGCTCCTCGACGACGACGAGCAGGCGACCGCAGAGGAGCGGGCGGTCGCCGCCGCGGTCGTGCGCGCCGGAACGCGCCGCCTGCACTCCCTGATCGAGCACCTGCTCGAACTCTCCCGCCTCGATGCCGGGGTCGCGCGCGTGCACCGCACGGCCGTCACGCTTCCCGACCTACTCGCCGACGTGATCGACGCGACCGGAGTCGACGTGGCCGAGCTGTCGGTCGCCCCGGACCTTCGGATCCGCACCGACTCGTCGCGGCTGCACACCGTGGTGGCGAATCTGCTCACCAACGCGTCCCGGCACGGTCGCCCGCCCGTCACGGTCCGCGTGCACGAAGACGGCGACATGCTGCACATCGACATCGGCGACCACGGTCCCGGCATCGCCGAGCCCGATGCCGGTCGGGTGTTCGACCGCTTCGTCACCACCGACCGTTCGCGCTCCGACGGTGTGGGCACCGGGCTCGGACTCGCGATCGCCCGCGACAACGCGCGGCTCCTCGGCGGGGAGCTCGCGCTGCTCCCCCGATCCCCCGGCGCGACGTTCCGCGTGACTCTCCCTCGCCTGTGACACTCGTGTGACATTCGTCCTCGACGATGGCTGCTCGCCCATGTCGAGAGGTCTTCCCATGAGTCTCCCCCCTCCCCCTTCTCCGAGCCGACGACGCCGGAGACGCCTGCGGCGCTTCCTCACACTGACTGCGGTCGGGATCCTGATCATCGCCGGCGGCACGGTCGCGATCGCGGCGATCCGGCTGTCCCAGAACGTGACCACGGTCGAGCTGCAGCCGGTACGCGACAGCGAGGAGCCTCCCGCCGTGGCCGACTTCGACGGGGAGTTCGACGTGCTGCTCGTCGGATCGGACGGCCGTGCCGGGCAGGGCGTCCAGTACGGGGAGGGCGGCGATGTCGAAGGCAGCCGGAACGACGTCACCCTCCTGCTGCACGTGAACGAGGCGCACGACGCCGCCACCGTCGTCTCCTTCCCGCGCGATCTGCTCGTCGACATCCCCGCGTGCACCGATCCCGAGACGGGAAGCACCTGGAACGCCGGCTGGCGGGTGCAGTTCAACGAATCGCTCGCCCGCGGCGGACTGGGCTGCGTCACCTCCACCGTCACCGCGCTGACCGGCATCGACCTCGCCTACGCGGCGGAGATCAGCTTCACCGGCGTCATCGAGGCCTCGAACGCCGTCGGCGGCGTCCCCATCTGCTTCGCCGGACCCATCCACGATCGGCACTCCGGACTGGATATCCCCGCCGCGGGGACGTACGACCTGAGCGGCGAGCAGGCCCTGGCGCTCCTGCGCTCGCGCTACGGCGTCGGTGACGGCAGCGACCTCGCTCGCATCTCCACCCAGCAGGTCTTCCTCTCCTCTCTCGTGCGCACGCTGCGCGACCAGTCGACCCTCACCGATCCGGTGAAGCTCTACAGCATCGCCGATGCGGCGACGCGGAACATGACCCTGTCGACGCAGCTCGCCGACCTGGGCACTCTGACGTCGATGGCGAAGGTGTTCAGCGACCTCCCCCTCGAGAACATCGCGTTCGTGTCGTACCCGCACCTGCCCGCGGGCGACCGCGTGGTCCCCGACGAGCACGCCGCTGCCGAGCTGATGGATCGGGTGAAGGCCGGCGAAACGGTGAACATCAGCGCCGACCGCACGGGCCGTGGCAGCGAGTTGTCCGACGACACCGCCCCGCCGAGCTCGGAACCCGACGACGGTGCGACCGAGGAGGAACCACCGGCCGACGCCGCCCCGCTCCCCGAGAACCTCGATGGCCAGAGCGCGGCGCAGGACACCTGCGTGCGCCCCTACGGCGGCTAGCGGTCAGCGGGCGCGGGGCGGCGCGCCGAGCGGCACCCGCGCGTTGAGCACGACCAGCGCGATGGCTCCCCCGGCGGCGATCGTCGCTCCACGGGACGAGTGACGTCCTTGATACGTTCGAGGCACGAACGTGTTCGGTGTGCTCCTCTCCCTGGCCGGCTCGATCCTCTTCCTGACCGCCCTGGCGATGACGCTGCGTGCGAATGCGACGAGCACGGTGCCGTTCTGGCGCAACCCGGCCGAGACCCCCGTCGGCTCGGTCGCGATGCGTTCGATCGGCGCGGGCCTCCTGGTCTTCGGAGCCGTGATGCTCACCGCTGAGGGCTGGCGGTGGCCGGGTGCTGATCGTGCTCGTCGTTCCGGGGATCGCCTTCGTGGCGCTCGCCCTGCACAACCGGCGCATCGCGGCCACCACGGGCGGCGACTGAGCGCGCTCAGGACGGCGTAGGCCGCGTCGCCTCGACGTGGCCGGTCATGCGCAGGACAGCTCGATCCCGATCACCAGCGTCGGCCAGCCCGGACACGAGATGGGCCGCACCGCCGCCCAGGTGCTCTACGAGGAGATCTCCGACCCCGCCGACCACACGCACCGCACGATCACGATGACGCCCACGCTCTTCGCCCGCGCGAGCTCGGCCGTCGTCTGACGCCGGCGGGAGCACTGTGTGCCGGGCGGAGGATCAGCTCGTGAACGTCCCGGTGTACTGCAGGTTCCCCCGGAACTCCACGGCGACCGTGTCCGGGGCGACCGAGATCGTGTACGGACTCCCTGGCGGGAACGGACCCGTGATCTCCACGTTGCCGATATCGCCCGACTCCGCTCCGGCGGCCAGCTCGTTCCGATTCATCAAGGTGACGACGTTGCGCTCCCGGAAGGCGGTCCAGTTGGGCGACGCGTTCAGCACCGTGTCTTCGATGCCGTCGATCTCCGGCAGGAAGATGGTGATCCGGAGAGAATTGATCGGATAAGCGATCGTCGACGTCGCGCCGTTGTAGTTCGTGCCCGACAGATAGATCCCGGCGTTCTCGTAAGCGTTGCCGATGAGGTAGAGCGTCCCGCCGTCTTGCTCCGATGCGGCGGCGAGCGGCGTCGCAGCCGCGACGGCGACGATCGGGACTCCCCACGCGGCACCGCGGAGAACGCCCCGTCGGCTCACGCCCTGTGGTTCAGCGGATTCGTGCATGTTTCCCCCCGGAACGAACGATCACTCTCGAGTTTATGTCGCCGACACGCAGCGCGGCCTCGGGAACTGTGATCCGTCCCCGAGGCCGCGCTGACTTCGCTTTCGCCTACCCGCCGGCGCCGGTCAGCGTGAACGGCACGGTCGTGGCGTTGCCCGCCACGTCGTACACGACCAGCGTGTTCGCCCCGACCTTGGCGCCGAACGCTCCCGGCTTCACGAAGTTGAGGTCGGACCAGACGTTGTCGGTCAGATCCTTCGCCACTCCGTTGACCGTCAGCCGATCGACCTTGCCGCCGTCGTTGAGCTTGTACGACACCAGGCTGTAGGAGCCGTTGGCGCCCACGGTGTACTGGCCACCCTCCTTGACCGTCACGGCGGGAGCCGTGACGTCGAGCGTGAACTTCAGGGTGGCGGCGTTGCCCGCCACGTCGTACACGACCAGCGTGTTCGCCCCGGCCACGGCACCGAACACTCCCGGCTTCACGTGGTTCAGGTCGGACCAGACGTTGTCGGTCAGATCCTTCTCGACGCCGTTGAGGGTCAGTCGATCGATCTTCCCCTCGTCGTGGAGCTTGAACGACACCTTGCTGTAGACGCCGTCACGACCGACCGTGAACTCCGCGCCGCTCTTGACCGTCGCCGCGGGAGCCGTGGTGTCCGTCGCCGCCGCCGTGACCGAGAGGTCGCGCAGACGCCCGAAATTGTCGAACGAGCCGAAGCCCACCCGACCCTCGGGGAACGTCTTGTCGTTCGCGGTCATCAGCGGGGCGTCGAGTCCGTCGACGTAGACGGCGATGTCGCCGCTGTCCACGCAGCGGACCACGCGCACGTCGTGCCACTCCTCGTCGGTGACCGCCGGCGGAGCACCGACCGCGCCGTCCCACTGGTCGTCGATCCGCTCGCGGTCGGCCTTGTTCACCTTGAAGATGCCGTTGTGCGGGTAGATCGAGTTGTCCTGCGAGAGGTGCGCGTAGTAGTACTCCGTGTCCGACTTCCAGCCGAAGACGATGATCACGTCGCGGTTGTTCACGGATGCCTTCTCGTCGAGACGCACCTGGCCGGTGAGGTCGAACGATCCGAGCTCCGGTCCTTCGGTGAGGACGGCGTACTCGAACGGTCGGCGGATGCCGTCGTTCGGGTTGGTGCCGGCCTCGGTGAGCACGACCTCGTCGCCGGGGAAGTCCCACTTGGCCGGGGTCCGCGGCGCCCAGTCGCCCTCCGCCATCACGTCGGTGATGACCTCGCCGTCCGGCGTGCAGGTGGGCGGCGTCGGCGGTTCGACCGGCGGCACGGCGTACAGCGCGTACTGTGCGGCGACCTGCTCGGCCGTCGGCACTGTGTCGAGCAGCATGATGTCGTCCATCCGCCCGTTGAACGGGTTGGCCTCCTTCGTGTTCTGCGGGAAGCTGCCGCCGATCTTGATGCCGGCCGGTGCGGTGTCGGACGTGGATCCCTCACCCCACGGGTTGGCCGCGGTGTACTTCCCCGCCAGCTCCTCGCCGTTCATGAACAGCTTCATCTCGCCCGCCGCGAAGTCGAAGGTCGCCGCGAGATGCACCCACTGCCCCTTCTTGAGGATCTCGTTCCACGGCAGGTCGGCCGCGAACGTCCAGGAGCCGGCACCGTCGACACGACGCCCGAGCGCCACGAGCTTGAGCTCGCCGTCGACCGTGATGACCTCGAGCAGCGCCCGCACCGCGTGTCCGTCGGAGGTGCCGGTGAGCACGCCCGCGAGACCGATCGCGTTGTACACGTCGTCCGGATTCGCGGTCCCCGAGTTCAGGGCGGGGTGATCGCCGGTCGGCTTGAACCAGCCCATGACCGAGGCCTTGTCCGTACCGGCGAACGCGTCCAGCGACTCGACCCCGTTCGCGTTGTAGATGCCCGCCTTCCAGTCGTCGTTCGACGCGGTCCGCGGACTCATCTGTTGGGTCTGCAGCGCCTCGCCCGCACCGGGGTAGGCGCGGTCGGCGACCCGCATCTCGACCCCGCCGTTGATCAGCGAGATGTCGGTGCCGGAACGACCCTGGTCGACCTCGATCGTCGGCTTCGCCGCATCCGGGTGATCGAAGTCGTGGTGCGTGACGAGGTTCGGCGCGAGTGCGGGAAGGACGAACGGGTTCGACGGCTCATCGACCGAACGCGCCCCCGTGACCTTCCAGATCTTGCCGTTCGCCTTGGAGACGAGGTAGAGCTCGCCGTCGGCGTCGGAGCCGAACCGCAGGTCGACGCGCTTGTCACCGACCAGCTCCTGGAACGTGGTCTCCTCGCCGTCGGCGAAGACCCGCAGCTCCTCGATCGTGGCGAGGTCGTCGATATCGCCGTCGTTGCGCACCATCTCCTCGGCATCGGTGGACAGCACCCAACCGCGCACCAGATCGGTGAAGAGGTAGCGGCCCTGGAGTTCGGGGATGTCGCCGCGGTAGACGAATCCGCCGTTCACGGCCACTCCCGCATCGCCGGTCTGACCGGGGTCGCGGTTGTGGTCGTAGGCGGCCACCGGGTAGGTGAAGCCGTTCTCGGCGTCGTCCTTCGGCAGCGGGAAGATCTGCCGGTTCTCGGCCAGGAACGAGCCCTCGCGCACCGACCAGCCGAAGTTGTCCCCCGGCTCGACGGCGTAGACCGACTCGACCTGCCACTCGCCGATGTGCGCGAGATACATGGTGTGGTCGCCCTCGGTGTCCCAGCTGATGCGGTGCGGATCGCGCATGCCGACGGCGTAGATCTCCGGCAGCGCATCGGCGTCTTCGACGAACGGGTTGTCGGCCGGAACGCCGTACTCGCCGTTCTCGCTGTCGTCGCCCGTGGGGTTCACGCGCAGGATCTTTCCCTGGGGTGTGGCCAGGTCCTGCGGGTTGCCGTTGCCGACGCCGTTGCCGCCGTCGCCGACGAGGATGTAGAGGTTGCCGTAGTCGGCATCACCCTCCGACACCGTCGGGTTGAACGCGATCTGCTGCACGGTGTGCACGCGGCCCGCGAACGGGATGCGCATGACCTCGCGGTGCGTGCCGGCGAAGGTCGCCGCCGAGGGGTCATCGGCCTTCCACTCGGTGATCACACTGTGGAACGCGGTGGTGCCGAAGGCCGGGAAGTCCGGACTGTCTTCGGTCAGCGCCGTGCCGCCCTCGGT
Source organism: Microbacterium sp. Cr-K20 (assembly GCF_000708325.1). Classification (NCBI taxonomy): domain Bacteria; kingdom Bacillati; phylum Actinomycetota; class Actinomycetes; order Micrococcales; family Microbacteriaceae; genus Microbacterium; species Microbacterium sp. Cr-K20. The sequence continues at coordinate 42,549 of NZ_JARE01000066.1, forward strand.
GTGCACGGTGTAGAACAGCCCGTTCTCGGCGAAGTCCGGGTGGAACTCGGCGGACCCGAGACCCGTGCCGAGCCCTGCGCTGTTGTGGAAGTTGTCGATGAACTCGTTCCGGACGTTGAGGTACGGCACGTACTCGCCCGACTCCTTGTCGACCAGATAGAGGATGTCGTTGTTGTCGGGGACCATCAGCCGGCCGGAGTCGTCCGGCACCTCGTCGAGGTGCGTGATGCGGTTGTGGCGCACCAGACGCTGGTCCTGCGTAGCCGGGGTCGTCTGCGACTTCGGAAGTTGAGCGAGCTCGGTCACCTCGATGCCGAGGTCGGCCAGCGCGGGGTCGGGGAGCGGATTGAGCAACGGCTCGTTCGCCGTGCCGCCCGGTGCGCAGTCGCCGGGGTTGCCGGTGGCGATCGCGAGGTTCTCCCCCGTGTTGTCGACGGCGACGTCGTCGAGCAGTAGACGTCCGGTGCTGGTGGCGCCGTTCTTCCAGAAGAACCGGTCGAGCGCGCCGTTCACCGCCTGGCGGAAGCCGAACTGCTGCTCGGTGCCCTCCGGGAGACGGGTCTGCTCCTCGTACGCGCCGCCCTGGCTGTACACGGTGACCTTGTCGGTGGCGTTGTCGGCGACGATCCACACGCACTGCCAGGCGTCCTTCGACCACACGCCCGCGGGCTTGAAGGCGCCGCCGTCGCGCACGCGCAGCACGTCGTCGTTCTGGTTGTTCACGTAGGCGCGGCTGTTCACGTAGTCGTTCGGCGCATCCACGTCGGTGAGGCCGAACGAGGTGTCGACGCTGCCGGTGCGCAGGAAGCGGAAGAACAGCGTGCCGGTATCGCCATCGGCGATGGCCGGGATCGCGCGATACGACTGCTGCCCGCCACCCACGGACTCGACGACCTGGTTGTTGCCGTTGAGCGGGTCGGCGATCACACGCGGAGCTGCAGACGACGTCCATCCGTCCTGCCCGTTCAGCGCGACGCGCTCGTACGCCTCGAAGTCGACCAGCTCGGTGAAGGGTTCCGCCGCGGCAGCGGGGGTCGCGGTGAGCAGGGCTCCGACGACGGCCGCCGCGGCGACCAGCGCACCCGTTCGTCGCACCCCGAAGGATCGAGGAGGAGGTGCTGCCGATCGAGTGCTCGAGCTCGCGGGTCGCATGGATCGTTCGTGCATCAGAAACCTCTCAACGTCGTCGTCGTGTGGTGTCGTGCCGATGGGTCGTGCCGCCTTCTCCGGGGCGGCACTGCAGCGGAGAAGGTGTGGAACGGTACTGCGGGTCGGGGGCGGAAACGCTTTCGCAAGCGCTTTCGTCGGATGGACGAGAAAGGCGGGAGGAGGCAGTCGCTGCCTCCTCCCGCCGGAGGTTCATCCCGCGTCGGGGACGGTGGGCTTGCCGCCGAGATACAGCGCGGCGAGGGTCGGATCCGCGAGGAGCTCGGATGCCGGGCCCGAGATGTGCACGCGACCGAGGTCGAGCACACACCCGATATCAGCGGTCTCGAGCGCCCGCCGCGCGTTCTGCTCGACGAGCAGCACGGCGGTGCCCGCATCGCGCATCCGCACGATCTGCTCGAACACCTTCTCGGTCGTCTTGGGGTCGAGGCCCATCGACGGCTCGTCGAGGAGCACGACCTTCGGGCTCACCATGAGCGACCGCGCGAACTCGACCTGCTTCTGCTGACCGCCCGAGAGCAGGCCGGCGAGCTGCTTCCACCGCTCCCCCACGATCGGGAAGAGGTTCTGCACGAAATCGACGCGCTCCTGGATGACCTTCTGATCCTTGAGGGTGAAGGCGCCGAGCATCACGTTCTCGCCGACCGTCATCTCCCGGAACACGCTGTGCCCCTGCAGCACGTGCGCGAGCCCGTGGCGCAGCATCGACTGCGGTCCCTCGCCGGTGATGTCGCGACCATCGACGCGGATGCTGCCCGAGCGGGGCTTGAGCATGCCGGATGCCACCTTGAGCACGGTCGACTTGCCGGCACCGTTGGGCCCGACGAGACAGACCACCGATCCGGGCGGCACTTCGACGGTGAGCCCACGGAGCACGAGCGCCGCCCGACCGTAGCCGGCCTCGATGTCGCGCAGCTCGAGCAGGTTCTTCGCTTCAGACTCCAAGGTAGGCCTCCAGGACTCGCGGGTCTTGCTGGATGATCTCAGGCGTTCCCTCGGCGATCTGGCGCCCGCGGTCGAACACCACGACGTGGTCGCACAGGCTCATGACCATCTCCATGTTGTGCTCGACGATGATGAACGTCTTGCCCTCTTCGTTGAGTTCCCGCACCAGGGTGGCGATGCGTCCGATGAGAGCGGGGTTCACGCCACCGGCCGGCTCGTCGAGCATGATCGTGTCGGGCTCGCCCATGAGCACACCCGCCAGCTCCAGCAGCTTCTGCTGGCCGTAGCTGAGATTGCGTGCCTCGGCGTGCTCGAGGTGGTCGATGCCGACGCGCCGCAGCCAGCCGCGCGCCCGCTCCAGCTCCTCCGGATCGTGCGCCGAGCGCAGCTGCTGGCGGATGCTGGTGCTGCGCACCGCCACGAGCAGGTTCTCCATCACGGTCATGCGAGGGAAGACCCGGCACAGCTGGAAGCTGCGGCCGATGCCGGCACGGGCGATGCGGTCGGGCGACTTGCGGGTGATCGCCTGCCCCCGGTAACGCACCTCGCCCGAGTCGGGCTTGATCATGCCGGTCACGCAGTTGAAGAAGGTGGTCTTACCCGAGCCGTTCGGCCCGATCAGACCGTTGACCTTGCCCTCCTGGAAGGTGACCGTCGCACCGTCGACGGCGGTGACGCCGCCGAAGGACTTGGTCATCTCGATCGTGCTCAGGCTCTCGAGCGTCGTGGGCTGTGCCGTGGGGGCGTTCATGACGACGTCTCCTTCGTCGAGGCATCCGCTGTTCGGGCCGACGCATCCGCCGCCCGCTTCTCGTTCTGCTCGAGCAGCTGGCCGGCGGTCAACTCGCGGATCGATGCCGCGTTCGACGACCGCGTGAACAGTCCCTTCACGGCGGGGATGATGCCGTCGGGCATGAAGAGCACGACGATGCCGAGCAGGATGCCGGTGGCGATGAGGTGGAACTGCGTGTCGCCGAACTCGAGCTTGAAGTACTCGAGCGCAAGACCGACGACGACGGCGCCGAGCAGCGGACCGAAGAGGTTGCGCACCCCGCCGAGCAGCGCCATCAGCACCATGTACGAGCCGATGAGGATCGAGAACTGGAAGATGGGATCCAGGTCTCCGAACCACAGCGCGTAGAGTCCGCCGCCCAGCGACACGAAGAGTGCCGACAGCACGTAGGCGATCAGCTTGTACCGCGTGGTGGGCACGCCGAGGGCCTGCGCCTTGTCTTCATCCTCGCGGACCGACTTGAGCGCGGTGCCGAACTTGGACCGGTCGATGATCCACCACACCACGAGCGCGAAGGCCAGCAGGCCCGCGAACAGGTAGTAGAAGATGCGGTGGTGCTCGGGCCGCAGCACGTCGAACGGACGCGGGACGTTCAGTCCCTCGGAGCCGCCGGTGACGTCGCGCCAGCTCTGGAACACCAGCAGCATGATGAGCACGAAGGCGATCGAGACGATCACGAACGAGGCGCCGCGCACCCGGAGGGCGGCGATACCGATCGGGATCGCGATGATCGAGACGAGCACGGCCGCGAGGATCCAGGCGACGAAGCCGGGCAGCGCCAGGTACTTGATGAGGAGTCCGGTGCCGTAGGCGCCGAGCCCGAAGTAGGCGGCGTGTCCGAGGGAGATGTAGCCCGTGAACCCGCCCATGAAGTTCCACCCCGTCGACAGCACGGCGTAGTTGAGGATGACGACGCCCGCCGACAGGATGTACGGGTTCGGGGCGATGGTCGGGAACGACAGGACGAGGGCTGCGCCCACGACGAGGAGGACGATCCGCACCCACTTCGACGACGAGCGCCGCACGGGGGCGGGAGGAGCGATCACGACCGTTTCGGTGGGGATCGGCTCTCTGCTAGAAACGCTGGGCAAGACGACCTCCGAAGAATCCTTGCGGACGGAACATGAGCGTGGCGAACAGGGCGACGTAGAACACCGTCTGTGCCCAGGTCGGCCCCAGCGGGAGCTGGAGCAGGCTCTGTGCGACGCCGAGGACGAGAGCCGCGATGGCGGCACCCGGGATGCTGCCGAGTCCGCCGACGACGATGATCGCCATGAGCGGTCCGATCCAGTGCCAGTGCAGCGACGGGTAGATCGTGGCGTCGAGCGAGAGCGCGGTGCCGCCGATCGCCGCCGTGGCGAGCCCGAGTCCGAACCCGTAGCCGGCGACCCGGTCGGTGTTGATGCCGACCAGTCGCGCGGCCTCGGGATGCTGGATCGTCGCCCGCAGCGCCTGCCCGAACTTCGTGTACTTCAGCAGCACGAACAGGAGCGCGAGGGCCACCGCCGCCAGCCCGAAGGCGATGAGCTTGACCACCGGCACCTGCGCGCCGAAGAAGTCGAGGCTCGCACTCGCGTACGGCAGGGGGATGCGGCGCTGGGTGCCGGTGAAGAAGAACCCGAGCGCCCCCTCGATGATCAGTGCCACGGCGAAGGTGAGCAGCACCGACATCATGGTCAGGGTCAGGGGCTTGAGCCTCGAGACGAGCAGTCGCTGCATCACGACACCCGTCAGGAAGAACAGGGGCACCGTGACGACGAGCGACACGAGGGGGTCGATGCCGGTCTCCCGGTTGAACCACCACGCGAGGTACGCGGCCAGGATGAGGAAGGCGGAGTGCGCGATCATGACGACGCGCATGATTCCGAAGTACAGCGTGAGCCCGGCCGCCAGGAGGGCGTAGAGCCCTCCCAGCAGGATGCCGAGGATCAGGCTTTGCAGCAGCAGTGCTCCACTCACGATGTGCGGATCACCACGTCGGCTTCGGGAAGAGGAAGTCGGCTTCCTTGACGTCGTCCGGGAGGACGATCAGGATCTCGCCGTCGATCCACTGCTGGATGAGGTGCGCGCCGGTGGGCTTGCCCGTCTCGTCCCAGCTGAGCTCGCCGACGACGGTGTCGACGGAGTTGTCGCGCAGCCAGTCGATGAGCTCCTGCTGGCACTCGCCCTGCTCGGCGCAGCCCGCGGCCTCGACCGCAGCGGCGACGACCTGACCGGTCGTGTAGGCGTTGGCCTCGTCCTCGGACGGCGGGTTGCCGTGCATCTCGGTGTACTTCTCGACGAACTCGATGTTGCTGGGGAACTGCGATTTCGGCGAGTAGCCGGTGGGAGCGAGGATGCCCTCGGTCGCACCGCCGATGGCAGCCGCGAACTCCGGGTTGGTCGGCGCGGTCGAGAACGCCGCGAGCTCCGGCTGATAGTTCAGCTGCTGCAGCGCGATGATCAGGTTGACGGCATCCTGATACTGCGTGCCGCCGATCACCATGTCGGCATCCGACTGCGCGATCTTGGCCGCGATCGTGGAGAAGTCGGTCGTGTTCGGCGGGTAGACCTCGTTCACGACGACCTCGACCCCGCCTTCTTCGAGCTTGTCCCTGAGGCCGTAGGCGGTGCCCTGCGCGAAGGGGTCGTCCATCGCGGCGACGGCGACCGTCTCGGGCCGCTCCTCCTCCGGAAGCGCGAGCAGGTAGTCCGCGAGGTTGTTGTAGTGGTCGTTCGCGATCGCGGGGGCCGCGTAGAAGAGGTTGTCGAAGCCCTGCTCGAAGACCTCTTCCGCCGCGCCGGCCGGCTCGACGAAGAGCATGCCGTATTCCTGGGCGACGCGCGCCGAGGGAACGACGAGTCGCGTGGAGAACGGGCCGAACACGAGGTCGACGCCGTCCTGTGCGATCAGCGACTCGTAGTCCGAGACCACGCGGTCGGCGTTGGACTGGTCGTCGAGGATCTTGAGCTCGACCTGGCGTCCGAGGAGGCCGCCGTTCTCGTTGACGATGTCGCGCCAGGCCTCGTAGCCTCGCTCGACGCCCTTGCCGGGTTCGGAGAAGTCGCCGGTGAGCGGCAGAGAGATGCCGATGACGATCGGATCGTCGGATCCACCCCCCTCCGCCTGATCGCCGGGGGCCGAGCAGGCCGAAACCGTGAGCGCGGCGATCGACAGCGTTCCGATCGCTGCCGCGATCCGTCGACCGTGTCTGGGTGCAGTCATCCGAGTCTCCTACGTCATCGTAGCGAAAGCGCTTTCGTAAGCGCTTCCGCCACTATAGTGGGACCGAAGAACGAAGAGCAACCTACCTCGCAATCAGCGTTGATCTTGCTCCACAAGGGGGAGGTTTCGTGAAGCGTGAAGGCGCGCCACGACTCATCGATGTGGCCGAAACCGCAGGGGTCTCCCTGGCGAGCGCGTCGCGGGCGATGACCGGAGGCTCCGGCATCTCTCCCGAAGTGGCGGCGCACGTGCGCGTCATCGCGAAGCAGCTCGGTTACGAACCCAACATGCACGCGCGAGGACTCGCCGGCGGGCTCGTGCCGACGATCGGCCTCGTGGTGCACGAGATCGGCGACCCCTACTTCTCCGACATCGCCAGCGGCGTGATCCGCAGTGCGACGCTCGAGAACCGGTCCGTGCAGATCGCCCAGGCCGACCGCACCCCCGACAGCGAGCTCGCGCAGGTGAAGTCCCTGCTGCGCCAGCGCGTCGGCTCGATCATCATCGCCGGTTCCGGGTACGCCGATCCCGGACGCGAGCAGGGCATGACCGAGGCGCTGCTCGACTTCACGCTGTCCGGAGGCCGTGCCGCGGTCATCGGCCGCCACCACCTTCCGGTCGACGCGGTACTGCCCGACAACCACCGGGCGGGCATCTCGGTCGGACGCCACCTCGCCGAGCTGGGGCACCGCCGGATCGGCGTCGTCGCCGGCCCGCTCGACCTCAACACGGTCGCCGACCGCATCGCCGGGCTGCGAGAGGGGACGAGCGACCCGGACCTGGAGCTCGTCATCGTCTCGCACGAGTTCACCCGCGAGGGCGGCATCGCCGGGGCCCGCGAACTGCTCGACCGCGACGTCACCGCCATCGTGGGCCTCAACGACGCGATGGCCATCGGCATCCTCAGCGAACTGCGACAGCACGGCATCCGTGTGCCGGAGGAGATGTCGGTCGTCGGCTTCGACGACATCTCCGTCGCGCCGGATGTCGCGCCCGCCCTCACCACCGCGCGCATCCCGATGTTCGAGATGGGGCAGCACGCCGTCTCGCTCATCCTCCGCCCGGCGAGCGACGAGGCGCGGACGATCGAGACCGCGCACGAGCTCATCATCCGGCAGTCGTCCGGCCCGCCCCGCGGCTGAGCCAGTGCCATGACGACCGCTCGAACCCGATCGCGGCGGGTTGAAGACACGATCCGAAGCGCCGAGATCGAGGGCCTGGAGGTCACGCCCGAAACGCGCGCTGACGCCGACTCCTACGCGGACGGCACCATCGATTCGGACGAACTCGTAGACCGGGTACGAGCCCGGTATGGACTCTCCTGAGTTTCATCAGACGCGCCAATAGCGGCGGGACAAATATCCGTTTCGACGGACTTTCTGTCTAAAACGGATATTCGGTCAGGAGTTGCCGGCGGTGGTGTTCAGCTTCTTCATGACCTGGTTGATCGTGAACGACGCCGACTCCTGCCGTGCCGGGAACTCGGCGAGCGACTGCAGCATGCGCGCCACGTACGCCTGGGCCGGCACGAACAGGAAGATGCGGTCGATAACCCAGTCCCAGTAGGTGTTCGACGTGATGTCCGCCCGCTCGAACGGATCGGTGCGCAGGTTGAACAGCTTCGGGAACCGCAACTCGATGTACGGCTCCTGCCACACCAGCAACGTTCCCGCGGCGCGCTGCTCCAGGAACACGAGCTTCCAGTTCTCGAAGCGGAGCGCCGTGAGGTCGCCGTCGTCCGAGACATAGAAGAAGTGTCGACGCGGACTGTGCTCGACCGCACCCGTGATGTAGTCGAGCTGGTTGTGGCCGTCGAGATGCACCTTGTACTCGGTGCCGTGCAACTCGGTCCCGGACTTCAATCGCTCGGCCACGTCGTCGTCGCCGACGGCCGCGAGCAGCGTGACGAACCAGTCGTTGTGACTCACGATGCCGTTGAGCGTCGTCCCCGCGGGGATGTGCCCGGGCCAACGGACCATCGCGGGCACCCGGTAGGCACCCTCCCAGTTGGAGTTCTTCTCGTTGCGGAACGGGGTCATGCCCGCATCCGGCCAGCTGTTCATGTGCGGGCCGTTGTCGGTGGAGTACATGACGATCGTGTTCTCGGCCAGTCCGAGCTCGTCGAGCAGGTCGAGCAGACTGCCCACGACATCGTCATGGTCGAGCATCGTGTCGTGGTAGTTCGACTGCCAGCGTCCCGCACGCCCCTTGCTCTCTTCCTTGGTGTGCGTGCGGAAGTGCATGTGCGTCGAGTTGAACCAGACGAAGAACGGGGTGTCATCCTCGGCCTGCGTGCGGATGAAGTCGGCGGCCGCGTCGCGGAACTCCTCGTCGACCGTCTCCATGCGCTTCTTCGTCAGCGGACCGGTGTCTTCGATGCGCTGCGTGCCGTCACCGTTCGCCCAGGAGTGCAGCACCCCGCGCGGCCGGAACTTCTCACTGAACCCGGGGTACTCCTCATCCGTCGGGTAGTCCGGGTGCTCGGGTTCCTCCTCCGCATTGAGGTGATAGAGGTTGCCGAAGAACTCGTCGAAGCCGTGGGCGGTCGGCAGATGCTCGTCCCGGTCGCCGAGGTGGTTCTTGCCGAACTGTCCGGTGGCGTAACCGTGGTGCTTGAGCGCGTCGGCGATGGTCGGGTCCTCGGGCTGGAGGCCCAGCGGGGCCCCCGGCATCCCCACCTTCGTCAAACCGGTGCGGTACGGGTTCTGCCCCGTGATGAAGGCTGCCCGCCCCGCCGTGCAACTCTGCTCGCCGTAGTAGTCGGTGAACTTCACGCCCTCGTCGGCGATGCGGTCGATGTTCGGCGTCCGATAGCCCATGAGACCGTCGGAATAGGTGCTGAGGTTGCTGATGCCGATGTCATCGCCCCAGATGATGAGGATGTTGGGCTTCTCGGCCATGAGTGACTCCTAGCTTCGACCGGTGAGGCGGGCACGTGCCCTCGGTCGAAGCCAAGCAGTATTCCGGGCGTGCGCCCAGGGGCCCTCACACGGAGCGGGTGAGGCGGAATCCGATGTGCGACATCCCGGTGTCCTCGGCCTGCGGCGAGCGCGCGGCGGGCCTGAAGCGCAGGCAGTAGTCCGGGGAACAGAGGTGCGATCCGCCCTTGAGGACGCGCCGCGGGATGTCGGGGAAGCCCTCCTGCGCGCTGGCGGCGGCGAGCAGGTTCGTGCGCTTGCCGGCATCGACCGGGGTGTCCGAGAGGCGCAGGTGACGCGGGGTGTAGAAGTCGGTCGTCCACTCCCAGACGTTCGCGATCATGTCGTAGAGGCCGTAGCCGTTGGGCGGGTACGAGCCGACGGGCGCCGTGCCGCCGACGCCCTGATTGTCGTACGGGAAGCGTCCGAGCCACGAGTTCGCCTGTGCGACCCCGTCGGGGTACGCCTCGTCGCCCCAGGCGAAGGCCGCACCCTCGAGTCCTCCCCGCGCCGCGTATTCGTGTTCGGCCTCGGTGGGCAGCCGCATCCCCACCCAGTCGGCGTAGGCCACGGCATCCTCGAACGCGATGTGGACGACCGGATGCTGCAGCCGGTCATCGATCGACGAGTCAGGGCCGAACGGCTTGCGCCAGAACGCCCCGGGCTGCCAGCGCCACCAGTTGCGCCAGTCACCCAGATTCGTCGGACCGGCGGTCGGAGCGAAGACCATCGCCCCGGGAACGAGGTCGGCGGGATCGGCTCCGGGGAACGCGGCGGGATCGAGCTCTCGTTCGGCGACGGTCACGTATCCGGTGGCGTCGACGAACTCGGCGTACTGCGCGTTCGTCACCTGATAGCGGTCGATGAAGAACGACTCGACCTCGCGCTCGTGCGCCGGCCGTTCGTCGGGATAGAAGTCGTCCGAACCCATCAGGAACGTGCCGCCGGGGATGTGGACCATGTCGCGCGAGTTCGTCACGAGACTTAGCGTAGTGTTCGGCCGCGGCGGGAGGACCGGGAGTATTCCGGCCGGCGGATCCGGCGCTCAGCGGGTCGCGTCGAAGGCCCTGGTGCTCCCCCACAGCGGGCGGAACGCCAACTCCGCTGCGCCGACGAGCAGCCGGTCGGAGCCGAGTTCGGCGGCGCGGATCGCGACCGCGGCAGCACTCTCGGGCATCGCCAACCGCGAGACCTCGTCGACCAGCAGGTCGTGCGCCCCCTCGTCGACGAGCGCCAGGAAGCCACCGAGAACAACGAGAGCCGGATTGAGCACGTTGACCGCGTTCGCCAGAGCACTTCCGAGGATCTTGGCCTGCCGCACCAGTTCCGCGTGCACCTCGGGCGCCTCCGTGGCGGCGAGGGCTGCGGCGAGCTCGTCGTCGTCGGCGTCGTCGAGCCCGAGCAGGTCGAGGAGGTGCCGACGATTCACCTCGTCTTCGAGCACGCCGTCGTCGGTGCGGCGGTCGGCGCCGTCGATGCCGGGCCGGTTGTGCCCGAACTCGCCCGCGTAGCCGCTCGCGCCGGTGGCGGCCAGACCATGGATCACGAGGCCACCACCGATGCCGGAGGCGCCGCCGTTGAGGTAGACGAGTTCGTCGATACCCCGGCCGGCGCCGAAGAGGTGTTCGGCCAGCGCGCCGAGGGTCGCGTCGTTGTCCACTGCGGTGCGGATGCCGGTCGCCTCGTGGATCAGGGCGGCCAGCGGCTCGTCGGTCCAGCCGAGGTGCGGGGCGTTGCGCACCACGCCGTCGGCCGAGCGCACGAGCCCCGGCACGGCGACGCCGATACCGATCACGGCGCAGTCGGCGAGAGCATCCGCCCGCCAGCTTTCGAGGCGCTCGGCGACGAGAGCGGCGACATCGGCCGTCGTCGGCGGACCGGTGTTGACGATGCGCTCGCGGACGCGGATGCTGCGGTCGAGGGCGACGGCGGCGATCTCGACCGCGTCGACCTCGGGGTGCACGCTGATCGCGACGACGTCAGCCGAAGGCGCGACCACCGGAGAGGGGCGACCGGCTCGCGCCGAGGATTCCGGCGGCCGCTCGTCGACGAGTCCGGCGGCGACGAGCTCCGCCACCAGCGCGGCGATGGTCGAGCGGTTGAGGCCCGTGGCCTCGGTCAGGGCCGAGCGGGAACGGGGGCCGTCGTGGTGGACGATCGAGAGGATCCACGCCAGGTTCGCTTCGCGGGAGCGTGGGGCAGCGGATTCAGGGGGCACGTTCCCACTTTAGGGGTGCGGATGCCGCCTGTCATCGGTTATGTTGTGAAGCACAACTTATTGCGTCCGTGCATCCCGCACGCCCGCAGCATTCGCAGAGGAGCGATCATGCCCAACCCCACCCGCGACGACAAGTTCTCGTTCGGACTCTGGACCGTCGGCTACAACGGCACCGACCCGTTCGGCGGTCCGACCCGTCCGGCGCTCGACGTCGTGCACGCGGTCGAGAAGCTCGCCGAGCTCGGTGCCTACGGCCTTACCTTCCACGACGACGACCTCTTCGCCTTCGGATCGACGGATGCCGAGCGCCAGAACCAGATCGACCGCCTCAAGGGCGCGCTCGCCGACACGGGCCTGATCGTGCCGATGGTCACCACGAACCTCTTCAGCGCCCCGGTCTTCAAGGACGGCGGCTTCACCTCGAACGACCGCCAGGTGCGTCGCTTCGCGCTGCGCAAGGTGTTCCGCCAGCTCGACCTCGGTGCCGAGCTCGGCGCCAAGACCTTCGTCATGTGGGGCGGCCGCGAGGGCGCGGAGTACGACTCCGCCAAGGACGTGCGCGCGGCTCTCGAGCGCTACCGCGAGGCCGTGAACCTGCTCGGCGACTACGTGACCGACAAGGGCTACGACATCCGCTTCGCGATCGAGCCGAAGCCCAACGAGCCCCGCGGCGACATCCTGCTGCCGACGCTCGGCCACGCGATCGCGTTCATCGACTCGCTCGAGCGCCCCGAGCTCGTGGGCGTGAACCCCGAGGTCGGGCACGAGCAGATGGCCGGACTCAACTTCACCGCCGGCATCGCGCAGGCGCTGTTCCACGGCAAGCTCTTCCACATCGACCTCAACGGTCAGCGCGGCATCAAGTACGACCAGGACCTGGTGTTCGGCCACGGCGACCTGCACAACGCGTTCTCGCTCGTCGACCTGCTCGAGAACGGCGGCCCCGGCGGGGTTCCGGCCTACGACGGTCCGCGCCACTTCGACTACAAGCCCTCGCGCACCGAGGACGAGGCCGGCGTCTGGGCCTCGGCCGCGGCGAACATGCGCACGTACCTGCTACTGAAGGAGCGCGCCGCGGCCTTCCGCGCCGACCCCGAGGTGCAGGAGGCCCTGGCCGCCGCGAAGGTCGCCGAGCTCTCCACCCCGACGCTGAACGACGGTGAGTCGTACGACGACTTCCTCGCGGACCGCTCGGCCTACGAGGACTTCGACGCGAACGCGTACCTCGGCGGCAAGGGCTTCGGCTTCGTGCGCCTGCAGCAGCTCGCCACCGAGCACCTGCTCGGCGCGCGCTGAGTCCGGCGATGGCACTCGTCCTCGGGGTCGACTCCTCGACCCAGTCCTGCAAGGTCGTCGTCGTCGACTCCGAGACGGATGCCGTCGTCCGCTCCGGCCGCGCTCCGCATCCCGATGGCACGTCGGTCGATCCCGAGGCGTGGTGGGTCGCGTTGCAGGCGGCCATCGCGGATGCCGGTGGCCTCGATGACGTCGAGGCCTGGGCGATCGGCGGGCAGCAGCACGGCCTGGTCGCCCTCGATGCCCAGGGACGCGTCATCCGCGACGCCCTGCTGTGGAACGACACTCGCTCCGCGCAGGCGGCGGAAGACCTGATCGGCGAGTTCGGGGCCGCAGCCCTGGCCGATCGCACCGGACTCGTGCCGGTCGCCTCGTTCACGATCACGAAGCTGCGCTGGCTGCGCGACCACGAGCCCGAGAACGCGGCTCGTGTCGCCGCCGTCGCTCTGCCGCACGACTGGCTCACGTGGCGGCTGCGCGGGTTCGGTCCTGAGCGGCCCGACCTCGACGAACTCGTGACCGACCGGTCGGATGCCTCGGGCACCGGCTACTGGAACCCGGCGACCGGCGAGTACGACCGCGAGTTGCTCGTCGCCGCCCTCGGCCACGACGTGATCCTGCCGCGAGTGCTCGGACCGCGCGAGTCCGTGACGGACGCTGCGTCGCGTCGCGTCGCCCCCGGTGCGGGAGACAACGCCGCCGTCGCGCTGGGCCTGGGAGCCCGGACGGGCGATGTCGTCGTCTCGATCGGCACCTCGGGCACGATCTTCGCCGTGACCGACCGCCCGGTGGCGGAACCGACCGGCATCGTCGCGGGCTTCGCGGATGCCGACGGCGGCTACCTGCCGCTGGTCTGCACGCTCAACGCCGCGCGCGTCCTCGACGTGATCGCGCGCCTGCTCGGGGTGGACCACGACGGGCTGAGCACGCTCGCCTTGACCGCCGAACCCGGCGCCGGCGGACTCGAACTCGTGCCGTACTTCGAGGGCGAGCGCTCCCCCAACCTGCCCGATGCCACCGCGAGCCTGACCGCCATGACGCTCGCCTCGACCACCCGCGAGAACCTCGCCAGGGCCGCCGTCGAGGGCATGCTCGGAGGGCTGCGGTTCGGGCTCGACGCGCTGCGGGAACTCGGCATCCCCCTGGAACGTGTGCTGCTCGTGGGCGGGGGCGCCCAGTCGCAGGCCGTCCGCGAGATCGCCCCGCTGGTGTTCGAGCTGCCGGTCGAGGTGCCGGAGGCCGCGGAGTATGTCGCCGTCGGCATGGCACGTCAGGCGGCCTCGGTGCTCTGAGAGGATCGGGGGATGATCACCGTTCACCTGCGCTACGAGATCGACCCCGACAAACTCGACGACTTCGCCGAGTACGGTCGCACCTGGATCCGGCTCGTGGCCAAGCACGGCGGCACCCACCACGGCTACTTCCTGCCGAGCGAGGGCGACAGCGACGAGGCGTTCGCACTGTTCACGTTCCCCTCCCTCGCCGAGTACGAGGTCTACCGCACCGCCTCGAAGACCGACCCGGAGTGCGTCGAGGCGTTCGACCTCGCGCGCCGGACGCAGTGCATCCGCCGCTACGAGCGCCGCTTCCTGAGCCCCGTCTTCGACGGAGCGTAGCGATGGACGCACCGGCGATCGACGTCACTGCGCTCACGAACGTCGCCACCCTGTCGACCCCGCGTCTGCGGCTCGAGCCTCTGGGCGTCGCCCATCTCGACCACGTGTGGGGGACGCTGTTCGATGAGGAGACCCTGCGACTCACCGGCACCCGTCAGACCTTCACCCGCGAGAACGTCGTGCGGCATCTCGACTCACTCGCGAACCGTGACGATCGCGCGGATTGGGCGATCATCGACCTCGAGACCGAGGAGTACGTCGGCGAGATCGTGCTCAACGAGTTGAATGAGGATGACGCGTCGATCAACTTCCGCATCATGCTCGCCGCCGGCCGCCCGGGTCACGGCTACGGCACGGAGGCCACCCTGGCCGTTCTCGACTACGCGTTCGACCGGATCGGGGTGCACCGGGTCGAGCTCGACGTGTACTCGTTCAACCCCCGCGCGCAGCGCTCCTACGAGAAGGCGGGCTTCCGGCACGAGGGCAGGCAACGGGACACGCTGTTCTGGGACGGCGAGTGGGTCGACTCCATCCTCATGGCGGTGCTGAGCACCGACGAGCGGCCGGCCGCTCCCTGGGCGTGAGGCCGAGATCCCTCGCATACGCCGAGGTTGCGTGCCGTACGCACCTCGCTATGGCGCAGAGCCGCCGTCGGGGTCGCCGATGGCGTCGAGCCCGAGGTGCCGCTGCAGCGCGGTGGTGATGTCGTCGACCTGCGTGAGTTGTTCGGGTGTGAGCGCGTCAACGAACAGGGAGCGGATGGCGCGGAGGTGCGGCACGTTCGCGGCCCGGAACGCGTCGGCTCCGGTCTCGGTGAGAAGCACGTCGACGCCGTGCACGCCGTCGGCGCACGGGACTCGTCGGATGAGTTCGCGCTTCTCCATCCGTCCGAGGTGGTGTGACAGCCGACTGCGCTCCCAGTCGATGAGGGCGGTCGTTGGCTCCCCGACAACCCGACCTCCCGCTGCACATACGCGGCCGACTACGTGAACATCGCGTCCCGATGGACCATCGCCGTCGATGCTGAAGACAAGACCACTCTCATCGCAGAACTCACGCGCTGCGCGGGACGCTAGGCGATCGGATCCGTGGCGAGATCTGACTGCTGTACGGGGTGAGTGAGTCCGTACCGCGTGGTCACGGACTGGACCACCTCGAGAATCCAGTTTGGTGCGTCGGGTGCAACATATACCGCGGAGATCAAGGTAGTGAGGTCGATCTCAACTGGAAGCACAGGATCTTCAGGGCCGATGCCGATCAAGGATCCCGGCTCAGTAGGGTGGGGCATTGTTCGCCCTGTGAGCATGATCATCCGAACCTCTCGTTCGTGCGAAAAGCTCTCTCGCTTGTGCATGAACGCGTCGAAGATGTTCCCCTCCGGGATGAAGGAACTGTTGTAGTCGACGTACTTCACCTTCGCCCCGTAGACCTGGCGCTCAGAGCGGATGCTCGCCTTCAGGTTTCCCCACGTTGAACGGACGGCGACGCCGCGCCCCTCTCTCTGGTAGATGTCCCACATCGCGGCAGATTCCACCTCTGACAGGTGCCAGCAGTTCATGTGAACGCCTTCGATGAGGTTCCGCCGCCGGGCATCCCGGTCGGCGAAGATCTTCTCGTAATGCTCTCCGTACATCTGAGGGCGCAGTTGCACATTCATCTCACCGTACGAGCCTTCCCATCGATCACTCATCTGGTCCGCCCGGGCGAAATGCAGAGAAGAGTTCTGGATGAGTGAGAGGTACCGGGCAAGATCCATGTACCGCCAGACCGCATTGTTGTCGGATGGCGTGTCGAGAAAGCTTGGGTGGTCTTCGTCCATGAACACCGTTCCACGCTAGCGCTACATGCCCGGCTGTCGTACGGACTGCGACGGGTCTTGGCGTGGCTGATGGCTAGCCTGCGAGCACGAAACCAAGCCGCGGGTTCCCGCTCCGTGGTCCGGTTCCTCGACTCGAGCTCATTGGCTCAGCCAAGGGAGCTCGTCCTCACCGTCGCGCTTCAGCGAAACCGCATTTTCCACGAGTTGGATGAAATCGCGTAGATCTGCGAAGTAGTTCGGGTACGCGTCCTTGAGGTCGTCGACATCATCGATGGCGACGAAAAGAATGTCGTAGTAAGGGTCGTCACGGACGTGTCGCTCCAGAGACTCATACTTTCGAATGGCCTCCTCTCTGTCCGCCGAGGAGTGGATCGTGATGAAGGTCTGGCGAATGTCTAGATCGAGGACCAGATATCTACCCTTGTACTCACTGTCGCTGGTGACGTGTCGGAATGCGCCGAGGCGCTTCAACACGTCGTACTCATCTTGGATTTGCTGAAGTCTCTTGCGACGCTCGCGCGCGTCTACGGGCACCCCCGGGACACCCGGCAGCCCTTCCGCGGCCGCCAACTCCCCGCTCATGAGCGCGAAGAATTCTCTCCACCATGGGTCGCCTGCCCCAGACTTGAGACGCTGCCCTGTGAAGAGATCCACAGTCTCCACCGCCGTTGCCCAGGTGTGCTGGATCCGGGTGCGGATCTGCACTTCGACTCGCAAGCCTTCCCAGGGGGTCGATGGCCGGGTTCCGTACGCGTGAACGAGGTGCACAGAGCGATACCCGTCCGGCTTCGGGTCCGTGAGGTAGTCCTCCTGGCCGGTCATCTGATGCTCACCAGGCCGGTCGAGCAACTTTTGCTGCAGTGCGCGAACGTCTGCGACGCGGGGAACGATGACGCGCACTCCGCCGAGGTCTTGAATGGTCGAAAGTTGCATGTTTTCAAAGCGCTGCAGCTTCTTCTCGATCGACGGCATTCGCTTCAGACGTTGAACGACACTCGACCCTTCAAGGCCCTTGGTATAGCGCCGCATCCGCATCTGCCAGGTGTTCATCGGGTAGGCATGCGCTCGTCGCCACGCCTCTGCCACGGTCAACGCTTCCGCTCGAGATGCTGGATCCGCGTCTGGATCGCGTAGCACCTTGCCCGCCCGCAGGACGCTCTTTTTTGAGCCTTCGTAGATCCCCCATTTTCCAGTCGAGGTCATGTTCCAGCCTTCGTCTAGGTGATGGTGATGTGGAATCGATCAGCGACTACCTTAAGGGGCTCGCTGGACGCTTCGATCTGGTTTTCGCTGGCGATGCTGACGCCGCCCAAGGGAGGGGGCGTGCCTTCCGGCAGCCAGAGCGCTCGACACCATCCGCCGCCATGCTTGCTCGGGAACTGGATCCCGCGGGGAGATGATCCGTCCTCCAGGGTGGCGGTGCGGATCACGTCAGCAATGGTCGTGGTCACCATACGGTTTTCACTCGTGAGAGCGGAGAGGGTTAGCGCGGGGATTCCCTGTCGAGCGAGCCAGTTGGCCATTGCGCCGCCTCCTGCCGCTTCGATGGCAGAGATGGATGCCGGGTGGTGCACGTCGACGAGCCAGCCTGGCTCGCTCATTTCCACCTCGAACACCCGGCGAGATTTCCGCCATGATGCGGGGATCGCCCCGACACCCTGGAAATCCGGCTCGATCAACGCCCAGTCCTCAGCTATCCAGGCAACAGCCTCTGCCCGGTCCACACCGAGCATGTCGGCGATCTCCTCCAGCGAGTCGTTCACACCGTTCGGCAGTTTGAAGCCGGCGAGGACCTCGGCATAGGCGGTCTCGACGTTCTCCGCAACGTAGAAGGTCTCACCGATGACATCAAAGCGGCCCCAGTCCTGGCGGTGGTTGTCTGCAGTTCGCACAGCGGCGGACGGTTGGCGGTACTTCAATTTGCCCACGTGGAACCCCACCGAGGGCCCCATGGGGACTAGCCGGAGTCCGGTGACCGTGCAGGTGCGCGCGTGCGGACTCACTCGTCGACGTCGCCGTCGACGAACGCCTGAGCAGCCCGACGAACCTCTGCGTGTCGGTCGTCACGGATCGCAGCGACAGGCGATTGCTCCGACAGCAGCGGGTTCCCGCCGATGAACCAACGACGCGCAACGCCGGGACCCTCAGCGTCCTCGAGCTCTCGCCAGATCTGATGCGCGAACTGCAGCCTGTTCCACGCTGCCGAGCGAGGCTCTGCGCCGTCCGGCTTGGCCCACTCGTACGGCTGCGCACGATTCTTCGAGCCCGCCAAAGCTGCGACCAACGTCGTGCCGAGGCCGGCATTCAGCTCTCGCACCAGCTCGTGCGGCTCGTAACGGCTCGTGTCGCGATGCCTCTGAACCACGGTTGAAGTGACCATGCGGATATCGTACATCTTCCCGACGCTTCACGGTTAAAGACCTGAGTAAAAAACAACAGAAGAACAACCGATAATAGGTTTTATGTCAACTTAAGTTGACGCTGAGCCTTCGGACAGACCTGTTTCACCAATGAATCGGAGGAACCGCCTCGCCCTGCGACGAGTCTGCGGAGCAAACTGTTGACGATCGCCGACGTTCTCATTCAGATCGAAGGAGACAAGCATCATGTCACGCTGCAAGTCCTCGACAGCTGCCTTCACGATGCTCATGCTCATGGGGCTTACTCGCAGCGCGGCTTGCAACGGCTCGTCTCTTTTCCCTCCTCGAATCCCTGGCGCGGCGGCCTGCCCCATCCCGTTGGCTTCAAGCCATGCTGCGGGGTCGCAGTAGAACGCCAGTAACCACACATGAACGTCGCTGTACCTTTCGGTGAGCTCGAGGAACATCTCGATCTCCGCCTCTTTGATGTCCCCAAGAACAGCAGTGGCGGCGGCTCGCGCGAGACGTGCTCGCTTCGTATCGCTGGCCGACTCGGACGCTACGCGGGAGCACCGTTCGAACGCTGCAAGGTATTCGTCCGAGTCGAAGACCTCCTCGATCGGCGGGCGCTTCTCCGATTTTTCCCACAGCTCCTTGATCGCAGCCACCACAGCAATCATGAACTCGCGATCTCGCGCAGCCTTTCGCCGCGTCATCTTATAGTCGATGGCGCGAGCCGCAGTCGGTCCAACCCCCGGCACTAACTCAACAAGCGATGACACGAAATGTGCCGTCAACTCGCCCGCGCCGTCGTCCGGAGGAATAGTCAAGTTGCTCTCAGTCACCGCTCGAGCATCCCACGCCCCGGGACGCGAAAACACGCGCAGGAGTCGAGGCTTCTGCAGCATCGTTCACGCGCTATAACAGCGCAGCCTTCGTCTGGCAAGCCTGGGGGCGTCCGTAGACGACCCGAGCAACGGGCCCCGCTACTCGGGTTGCACCGCCTTGTACGCGGCGGTGTACGCCTCCTGGGACAGAGAGTTCCGCCAGCCGTAGAACGCCCGACTGGACTCAGGGAACTTGTCGTCGTGTGCGGCGGCGTACGCTTGCTGGTCACGTTCGCGCTTCTGCCAGTCAGCATCGTACTTTTCGGTGTTCGCGATCTTCACCGCGGAGACCACCGATCGCCAGGGGTAGAACCGCCCCGGATCGGCTTCGATGTCGTGGATTTCGATCTTGCTGTTGTCTTCGGCGAACAGCGGCATGCACCGCCCTCCGTGGCTTTACACGAGGATGCCGGCGAGATCGGCGAACGTCACCCGCCCCTGCAGCCCATTACGGGGTCGACGAGGATCGTCCTCGTCGTCACGAGTGAACGGATATGCGTCCTCCGTCACCTCCACGTTGACAACGTCTCCGAAGGTGAAGTACTCCCCCACGCCCATCTTGGCTCCTTCCGCGCGGCAGTCCCACCGCTCACTCCCCGAAACCGTACACGGAGGCCGGCACGAGGGTGCGGACTCACTCAGGCATCGTAACGACGGACACTGCGCCCCCACCAAGCGCGTACAGCACCGGTCGTCAAAAGCGAATCTTCGAATCTGAGCCTCAAAGCGCATACTTAACTATCGTCTACGTGTTCGGTTTTGGAGGCCTGGATGTTCGCGATCGCGCCGCGGCTGCTCGACGCCGCGTCGGTGGCGTCGCTGATGGCGGCGCCCGTCGCTGTGGCGTGCGGGGTCCCCTCCCGCGCAGGACCACTACGACGGTCCGATCGATCTGACGGACATGCTCGTCGACGACCAAGCGGCAACGTTCATCGTCCGCGCCTCCGGGCACTCGATGACGGGGGCCGGGATCAGTGACGGCGATGAGCTGCTCGTCGACCGCTCCAAGCGCGCTCAGCATGGGGACATCATCGTCGCCGTCCTCGACGGCGAGTTGACCGTGAAGCGACTCGAAGTCACTCCCCTCGGCATCGTGTTGAAGTCCGAAAACGCCGATCATTCGGACATCGTGGTGGCCGAACTCAGCGACCTGCAGGTGTGGGGCGTGGCCACTTACTGCATCCATCACCTGCGGTAGCGACATGCTCGCGCACGTGGACATCAACTCCGCATACGCCTCCTTCGAGCGGGTGTTCAACCCACGCCTGGCCGAGGTGCCACTGGTCGTGTTGAGCAACAACGACGGAATGGTGGTCGCCGCCTCGCGGGAGGCGAAAGCACTCGGCCTGGATCTCGGCAAGCCATGGTTCGAGCTGCGCCCACACGCGAAGCACATGGGTGTCGAGGCAGTGTCGTCGAACTATGAGCTGTACGGGGACATGTCCCGGCGGGTGATGGACGTCCTGGAGCGGTTCACCCACGAGCTGGACGTGTACTCGATCGACGAGGCGTTCCTCACCATCGACAGGCGCACCGCGGCGGACGTCGACGCGATGCAGGCCCTCGGCCGATACATCAAAGACACCCTGCATCGTCTCCTCGGTGTGCCGGCGTGCGTGGGGATTGCCCCGACGAGGACACTGGCAAAGCTAGCGAACAGGACCGCGAAGAAGGTTCCCGTGTTCGATGGGGTGTGTGCATGGCCGGCCACTCGTGAAGACTGGCGGCAGCGGCTCATGGAGGCGCTGCCGGTGTCAGAGGTGTCGGCCATCGCCGGTCGGCTGGAACGACGCCTTGGCGGCTACGGGGTGCGATCTGCATGGGATCTCGCGACCGCGGATCCCGTGCAGGTGCGGAAGTGGTTCAACGTCGTCGTGATGCGCGCCGCGCTCGAGCTGCGCGGCGTCGCCTGCATCGGACCGGAAGAGGACCGCACCGGGAAGAAGGACCAGCTCATCGTGTCCCGGTCGTTCTCCGAGAAAGTCACGACCGTGGCGGGCATCCGGCAGGCACTGTCGGTGTACGCACAGCAAGCGGCCGCGCGCCTGGTGAAGCACTCGCAAGTCGCGCGCCGTGTGGACGTGTTCGCCGGCACCAGCCACTGGACCGAGCAGAAGCACTACCCGTCAACGCGCGTGCGGCTCCCGTTCCCCACTGCGGATCCTGTCGAGCTCACCCGCGCCGCACACCAGCTGCTCCCCCAGATCCAGGACGACTTCCGGTACGCGCGCTGGCCTCATGCTCACCGACCTTCTGCCCGCCGGTGTAGACACGCCCCTCGAACCGTTCCGGCAGCCCCACGAGGATGCCGGGATCGCCGCGCTCGTCGCCGGCGTCCCGAAGAGGGCCGGCACGGATGCCCTCGGCCTCGGATATGGCGGATTCCGCCCCGGCCCGTCCTGGCAGATGAAACGCGGCACGCTCACACCCCGCGCAACAACGCACTGGGACGAGCTCGTGACGGTGCGCGCCTAGGTCGAGCGCCCGGTGCACACCCTACGATCGGAGCGTGAAAGTGTTGAGGATCATTCTGGGTGGACTGGCTTCGTTCGGCGTCGCCGTCTATGTAGCTGCCATCACCATTCGGGTCGACGAATTTCATCCGGGACCCTGGCTGTTCTGGCCGTATGAGTGGCTGTGGTGGCTGGCCATCCCAACGCTTCTCGTTGCGGGAGGTTTTGTGATTGTGTCCGGGTTGGAACCTCGCAGACCCCCTGCGCATAAGGCTGTCGACTCAACACCGCGAGCTACTGCGACTCAACGCAGTAGCGGCATCCGGATCGCGACACCGTGGAAGGAGCACGCCGGCATCCGGTCACATCGCAACCTGAGCACAGGCGACAGAAATCTCAAGTGGGTATCCAACGACGCAAAGGCAGGCACTCTCCAGCAAGGCTCCCGGGGCCAATGGGACGTGTTTGACGAGGATGACGAGTATCTAGGCACGGTAAGTACTGAGCTGGACGGAATGGAACTCGTCGCCAGGTCCGCCTAGCCATCCCGAGTCGCCATCCATGCCCGCAGGCGCTGGATGCCACAGGGCGTCTGCTCGGTCGGCGCTGTCGATACTCTCAGGTCATGACTCCTCGCGATCCGGATTTCTACAACCGCGACTTGCCCCAACAGTGGGCGGCGCGAAACGGCCTACGCCTCGACAGCGACCTCCGCGACAACTCGCAGGCGCTGAGCTCCGTGATTGACAGGCGCAAGAGTGCATTGGTGCAGAAGGTGGAGGCGCTCCGGGACCTTTCGCATGAGGTATTCGACCACCCGCAGTACTTCTCGAAGCCGATTGGGGGCAACGTCGTTGCGGTTGTGACTGCGCCGTATCTTGGTGTCGTGTGTAGTGAGCTGGGCTCAACCGCGAACCTGAACGCCAGGGCACATGCGATCGCCGCCGAACTCGAACTCTTCGTCCGCGTCGGACATCCCGCCGATACCATTTACCTCACGCGATTCGCGAGTCAGCCAACGGTTCCCATCGTCTGGTGGAACCCTAGTCGGATCGCCCTCGATATCCCGACGATCGATGATCCATACCCGCGGTTCGCCGGGGACTTCTGATACAGACGCAGCGGCTCGCGTGCGGCGGCCTTTCTAGGCATCGACGGACTCGATGAGATGAGAGCCCTCGTCCTTCGCAGTGAAGGGGCTACCTTGCTCGATGCGTAGCAAGGTCACGGGAGCAGTCGCGTACATGCAGATCGACTGCAAGTCGTTTGTCTACACCAAATCTGGCTCGTTCCAGTTGCAGTAAGGAGAGATTGAAATGGACGCATCACTCTTCAGATGATCCGGCTCGCGGGCGCCTGCCACTTGTTCTTCCGCCTCGAGGCTTCGCTTATACCTGGTCGTGACCACGCCTCCAACGTGGAGTCCCGGGTTCGCGAGGTCTTCGGCGTGGACCTGGACGAAGTCGCGGAGACGGATCGCAGCTTCCACGGAGTCGTAGGTGGCGTCCGAGGGGATCAGGACAGTGTGGGCGACTGCGAGTGCCATCTGTACGAGGTGGCCGAGGCTGGGCGGGGTATCGACGACGAGGCGAAGAACGTGCACTGGAAGCACTGGGAGCCCGTCGTGACACAGATGAGCAAGGAGCGCGGCTTCTACGCACCGACGCTCGAGCGCTACGAAGAGGAGGTCGACACCGGTGCCCTCTACGTCGGCTCCCCCGAGACCGTCGCGCACAAACTCGCCGCCGCCGTTCGGAGCAATCACCTGTCGCGGTTCGACCTGAAGTACGACATCATGCACCTGCCGAAGGACGTGCGCGAGCGCAGCATCCGCCTCTTCGGAGAGAAGGTCGCCCCGCGCGTGCGCGAACTGCTCGCCGCCGACCCGGGAGAGGGTGCGTTCACCGACCCGGCTGTGGCCCGGATCACGAAAGACGGCAAGGCCGTCCACGCGTGAGGGAGATCACCATGAACGACACCATCGAAACCATCGGCATCCTCGGCGCGGGCAAGGTGGGCACCACGATCGCCAGCCTCGCCCTCGCCGCGGGATACCGCGTGCTCATCGCCGGCTCGGGCGCTCGGGAGCGGATCGCGCTCACCATCGACGTCTTCGCCCCCGGGGCCAGCGCGGTGACGGCCGCGGACGCGGCTGCCGGGGCGGATGCCGTCATCCTGGCGCTTCCCCTCGGCAAGTACCGCACGCTCCCGGTCGAGCAGCTGCGCGGGACGTTGGTGCTCGACGCCATGAACTACTGGTGGGAGACCGACGGGATCCGTGACGACCTGAGCGATCCACGCACCTCGACCAGCGAGCTCGTGCAGGAGTTCCTGCCGGAGTCGCGGGTCGTGAAGGCCCTGAACCACATGGGTTATCACGACCTCGAAGACGAGTCCCGACCGGCCGGAGCGCCCGGGCGCAAGGCCATCGCCGTCGCGGGTGACGAGTCCGCCAACCTCGCCCGCGTCGCGGAGCTGATCGACAGGCTCGGCTTCGACCCCGTGCTCATCGACACTCTGGCGGCCGGAGCTGCGCTCCAACCCGGGAACCCCGCGTTCGGCGCCGACGTGACCGCCGACGAGCTGCGCGGACTGATCGGAATCGCCTCGCCGATCCCGCCGCGATGACCGCCGGAGGTCCGGGCGGGGGCGACGACGCTGGCCCGGCTAGGCTCCCAGAAGCCGTCGACGACCATGGAGGCACCGATGCCCACTCCCCCCAGGCTGCGCGCGAGCGCACTCGTGCTCGCAGGGATCCTGGCCTGCGCCGGCTGCTCCGCGGCGATTCCGAGCCCGCCGGCGGCCGTCGGCGACGACTTCCCCGGCACCTGCCTGCCGTCGGAGGTCTCCTGGCCGTCCGACTTCCTCGAGTCCCTGCCCGGAGAGTCCGAGGCGATCGGCGGCGCCATCGTCGGCCTGCGCCTCGAGTGGCTCGACGACGATTTCGCGTGGCGGCTGCGCAGCGCCGACACCCGTGAGGACGCGTTCGGCGAACGGGTCGACGACCCGAGCTTCGGCCGGGAGTCGCTGGTCGACGTCCGCACCCTGGAGGTTCTCTCGACCGGCGAGACGGAGCTCACCGAGGCGGAGCAGCAGCTGAACGGCAGCAGCGCCTACAGCGCGGCGCAGCTCTCGGGCGAGGAATACCCCAGTCCACTCATCGTGGAGATGGCCCGCGTGATGGACGACGGCGCGCCCGTGTGGCAGCTCACGATGTGCGACACCGCCACCAACGAGTTGACGGTCACGACCCTGAATTGACGCACGCCCCGACCGCTTTACTCAGCTAACTTGCACGCTCGTGTGCACGTATTGTGTAAACTCGTCCTGTGAAACAGAGCTGGCGGGTCTACAAGCGCGACGTCAAGAGACTCTCCCGCGTACCCAAAGCCTGGATCATCATCATCGGGGTGCTCATCACCCCGGCCCTGTACGCGTGGTTCAACATCAACGCGTTCTGGGACCCCTACGCGAACACCGCGAACATCCGCGTGGCGGTGGTCGATCTCGACGAGGGCGCCACCTCCGACCTCACCGGTCACATCGACATCGGCGAGCAGGTGACCGCGCAGCTCGAGGACGACGACCAGCTCGGCTGGACGTTCATGGGCGAGGACGAGGCTCAGGAGGCCGTGAAGAAGGGCGACGTCTACGCCGCCATCGTCATCCCCGCGCAGTTCAGCGAAGATCTGCTCAGCATCACCAGCGGTGACTTCACCCAGCCGGCGCTGGAGTACTACGTCAACGAGAAGGCCGGGGCGATCGCGCCCAAGATCACCGACGTCGGCGCTTCCGAACTCGACAAGCAGGTCACCACCGCTTTCAAGGAGCAGGTGGCACTCGCCGCGACGAACGCCCTCAAAGACGTCGGCGACTCCACCGAGCTGCGGCTGCTGAACGCCAGGGACAACACCCTCAACGCGTTCGACCAGGCAGCGCAGACCATCTCGTCGGCGCGCGAGAACCTCGCCGAGACGCAGGACGGGCTGACCTCGTCTCGCGGCACGCTCGCCTCCGCCCGGAGCACGCTCGGCGACGTCGACAAGACGCTCGGCGATGTGCAGAAGTCGCTCGACCAGACGCAGTCGATCATCGCCGAGACGCAGAAGGAGGTGATCGCCTTCACCGACAGCGCCACCACCGCGTTCCTCCAGGGCACCACGCTGCTCGCCGATGCGTCGTCGAAGGCGAACGTCTCGATCACCCGTCTCACCCAGAGCCTCGAGCAGGCGGGCGTGCGCATCGACGCCGGGATCGACGACGTCTCGAACGTGCTCGAGGCGAACGAAGCGGCCGCCGCGCGTCTGCAGGCGCTCGTGGACGACACCGACCTCAGCGACGAGACGAAGCAGCAGCTCACCGAGGTCATCGCCTCACTGCAGCAGCGCAACGCCACCGACCAGCAGCTGCTCGCAGACCTGAAGGACCTCAAGGCCAGCGCATCCGACACCGTGAGCTCCGTCCAGGCGACGGCCGACGCGGTCGACAAGGCGATGCAGGACACCAGGGATGCGTCGTCGGCGATGCGCGACATCCTCACCCGCACCGTCCCCTCGCTGAACAGCGCCATGTCGCAGCTGTCGTCGAGCGTCGGATCGTTGTCGGCGGCGCTGGATGCGCAGAAGGGCGTGCTCGCCGAAGCCGATCAGCTGCTGGGCGGGTTGGACTCTCAGCTCGTGGCCACCTCGTCGGCACTGGAGAGCTTCGACGGCGACCTCGCCGGCATCGAGCAGGGCCTGCAGACCTCGCGCACCGACGTCGTCGCCCTCAACGCCGCATCCGAATGGGGTCTGCTGGGCACACTGACCGACCTGGAGCCCGAGCAGATCGCCCAGTTCATCTCCTCCCCCGTCGAGGTCGACGAGCACCTGGTGTTCCCCGTCGACACCTATGGGTCGGCGATGGCGGCGCTCTTCACGAACCTGTCGCTGTGGATCGGCGCCTTCGTGCTCATGGTGATCTTCCGCGTCGAGGTCGACACCGAGGGCGTCGAGGGCGTCACCGTGCGCGAGGCCTACTTCGGCCGCTTCTTCCTCTTCGCGACGCTCGCCGTCGGCCAGGCGCTGATCGTGTGCACCGGAAACCTCATCATCGGCGTGCAGACCGTCAGCGCGGCGGCCTTCGTCGGCACGGGTGTGCTCATCGCCCTCGCATACGTGAGCATCATCTACGCCCTCTGCGTCGCGTTCGGGCACGTCGGTCGTGGCCTGTGCATCCTGCTCGTGATCATGCAGATCCCCGGCGCGTCCGGGCTGTACCCGATCGAGCTGATGCCCGGATTCTTCCGTGCGATCTATCCGCTCCTGCCGTTCTCCTACGGCATCGACGCGATGCGCGAGACGA
Source organism: Microbacterium sp. Cr-K20 (assembly GCF_000708325.1). NCBI lineage: Bacteria > Bacillati > Actinomycetota > Actinomycetes > Micrococcales > Microbacteriaceae > Microbacterium > Microbacterium sp. Cr-K20. The sequence continues at coordinate 69,569 of NZ_JARE01000066.1, forward strand.
TCGGGGGCTTCTACGACGGCCACTACTGGCGCTTCCTGGGCGCCCTCGCCGTGTTCGTCGCTCTCGCGTTCCTCATCGGGCTCGTGCTGCGCCGCCGTCTCGCGAACTTCACCCTGCTCTTCAACCGGCAGGTCCTCGCCACCGACCTCCTCATCGGCGAAAAGGTGCAGGTCGTCGGCAGCGGATACCGGCTCACCGACGTGATCCGAGCGCTCTCGAACCGCGGGGAGTACCGCGAAGACCTCGCTCGCCGCGCCGAGCCGTTCACCCGCCGCTATCCGGCGCTGCTGAAGGCGACGGTGCTCACGGGGGTCGCGGGGCTCGTCGTGCTCGGGGTCATCACCTGGGCGCTTCCCGGATCGAAGGCGCTGCTGCTGGGACTGTGGACGCTCTGGATCCTCCTCGTCATCGGATTCCTGGTGGCCATCGAGTACATCAAGCACAGCTTCGAGAACGGTGCGGAGGTCGCGGCCCTCGACGACGCAGAGCTGCGTGAGCTCGCCCTCGTCGGTCCCGCCGGCCGTGACGCGGTCATGCCCTCCTCAGCGGAGGGGCCGCTCGGCACGGTCCGGTACGCACCGGTCGCCACGACCGAGGCGGAGGCGCCCGAGGCCCCGGATGCTCCGGCCGCCGGCGCCGAGGCCGATGCCCTGCTCACCGAGTGGTTCGAGCCGGAGACGGACACGCAGCCGTACCCGGAGACGGACACGGAGCCGTATCCGGAGACGGAGACGGTAGCGGAACCCCTTATCGGACCGGATGCCGGGCCGACCGCCGAGCAGGACGACGCCGAGCAGACAGAAGAAGATCTCGCGGACGAAGAACCACTCACCGACGAAGACGAACACCGGACCGCAGAAGGGGAGGACCGCGCATGAGGGACATCCTGCACCTGACGGCCCGCGACGTGCGGCACGCGACCCAGAACGTGATGGCGTGCATCGTCCTGTTCGGCCTCGTCGTCATCCCGTCGCTGTTCACCTGGTTCAACGTCATCGCCAGCTGGGATCCGTTCGCGAACACGAAGGATCTGAAGATCGCGGTCGCGAGCACCGACGCCGGGTATGAGAGCGACCTCGTGCCGATCCGCGTGAACGTCGGCGAACAGGTCCTCTCCCAGCTTCGCGGGAACGACCAGCTCGACTGGGTCATCACCGATGAGCACGACGCGATCGACGGGACGAAGTCCGGCGAGTACTACGCCGCGATCGTGCTGCCCGAGACGTTCAGCGCCGACATGCTGACGTTCTACGCCGACGGCGGCGACCGCACGCACATCGCGCTCTACACGAACGAGAAGAAGAACGCGCTGGCGCCGAAGATCACCGGACAAGGTGCGGAAGGGGTCTCGTCCGCCATCAGCAGCACCTTCGCCGAGACGCTCGGTGACGTGGCTCTCGGCCTCGTCTCGTCGATGTCGGACTACCTCACGGATGAAGACACGCAGGCCGCACTCACCCGCATCGAGGCCCGCCTCGGGAGCGTGGGCGATCAGCTGCGGTCCGGGGCGCACACGGCCGACACCTTCACGGCACTGCTGGAGGCGAGCCGGCCCCTGCTCGACAGCGCCTCGGGCCTGGTCGGCTCGGCCGGCGACGCGTTCACCGACACCTCCGGCGCGCTCGGCAGCGGTGTGGATGCGGCGGGCACACTGAAGTCGACCCTGCAGACGGCGGCGCAGTCCCTGACGGATGCGCTCGCGGCGACGGCGAGTAGCTACGACGCCGTCGGTCAGCGCATCGACGAACTGTACGCCGGGGCCGACTCGCTCAGCGGCAGCCAGGTGCAGGCGATCACCACGCTCGCGGACCGCGTGCAGCAGCAGATCGACCAGTACTCCGCGGTCAAGAACACCCTGGAGACGGAGGTCGGGCCGAACCTTCCCGAATCCGCGCAGCCCGACTTCGACGCCGTGATCAGCCGACTCGACGAGGCCATCGCCCGGCAGCAGGCGCTGCAGGAGCGCCTCCAGAGCGCGGCGACCGAGATCGCAGCCGGCAACGACTCGGCGCAGAGCTCGCACCAGGAGATCACCGCCGCGATCGCCGCGGCGAAGAAGGCGATCACGGATGCGCGGAGCACGTACGACAACGGGCTGAAGGCACAGCTGAACTCCCTCTCGTCGACCCTCACGCAGATCGGCTCCGACGTCTCGGCGATCCGCTCCGACCTCTCCGGCATCACGTCCAGCCTCTCCGGAGCATCCGATTCCGTGCAGTCGACCCTTTCGCGCGCACAGGAGGCCACGACGCAGCTGTCGGCATCGCTGAACTCGTTGGCCGACCGGTTCGACACCGTGCAGCAGGCGATGACGAAGGCCGCGGACACCGGCGATCTCAGTGAGCTGATGGGCGCCGACCCCGGCGTGCTCGCCACGTCCCTCGCCGAACCCGTGCGCGTGGACCGCACCGCGGTGTTCCCGGTGGCCGGTTTCGGCGCGGCCATGGCGCCGCTGTACATGATCCTCGCCCTGTGGGTGGGTGCGCTGCTGATGACCGTGACGATCCGCGTCGACGTGAATGCCGAGACGCTCCCCGATCGCCCCGAACTCACTCCGACGCAGAAGTACCTCGGCCGCTACGGCATCTTCGGGCTGGTCGGTCTCGCACAGAGCACGCTGCTGACCCTCGGGCTGATCCTCTTCGTCCAGGTCGAACCCGCACATCCGCTCCTGCTGATCCTGGCCGGGTGGGCGATCTCGACCGTGTTCACCCTCATCGTCTACACGGCCGTGGTCGCGTTCGGCAACGCGGGCAAGGCGCTCTCGGTGCTGCTCCTGGTGATCCAGATCTCGGGTTCGGGCGGCGCGTATCCGCTGCAGCTGCTGCCCGACTGGTTCCAGAGCATCAGCCCGTTCCTGCCCGCGACCTACGCCGTGAACATGGTGCGATCGGCGATCGCCGGCGTCTACCAGGGCGACTTCTGGTGGTCGCTGGGCGCGCTCGCGCTGTTCATCATCCCCGCGCTGCTCCTCGGTCTCGTGCTCCGTCGCCCGTTGATGACGTACAACCGCAAGCTCGTCGACGCACTCGCGTCGACCAAGTTGATGTCGTGACTCCTGTGTCTCCGCGAAAGGACCATGAAGTGACCGCACCGAATCCCCGGCGTCGGCGCGATGCGCTCGCCAACCGCGAGGCCCTGCTGCGCGCGGCGCAGTCGGTGCTCGCGACCAACCCCACGGCATCGCTCGATGTGATCGCACAGGCCGCCGGCCTCACGCGGCGCTCCGTCTACGGCCACTTCGCCGACCGCGACAGCCTGCTGCGCGAGGTGATCGCCGTCGGCGCACAGCGGTTCAACGCGATCGCCGAGGCGACCGACGAATCCGACCCCCGCGTCACGCTGGCGCGGATGGCGACGCGGCTGTGGCGGGAGGCCTCGGCCGTGCGCGCTTCGGCCAACATCGCCCTCGATGATGCGCATCTGACCGACACCGTTCTCGCCCTGGCACCGCTACGCCGACGAATCCGCGATCTGACGAGGGCCGGCGTGGACTCCGGGGCGTTCCGTGCAGACATGCCGGCCGAGCTGCTCGCCTTCCTCATCGAGGAGACGGCGCGGGCGACCCTGCGCGAGCTGCGGCTCACCACGACCGACGCGGACTCGACCGTCGTGCGCGTGGTGCTGAGCATCGTGGGCCTCTCGTGGACGGAGCAGGCCGAGCTCATCGGCGCGCACCCCGAGATCTTCGCGCAGGACTGAGACCGCGGCAGACGGCTCGCTCGCGCCCGTTCGTGGTCGTTCAGGCCGTCGCTTCGCCGAACCGCCCCGGACTCGCCACAGCTTCGGCAGTGACCGACCGATCCCCCGCGCGCACCCGGAACCAGAGGGTGAGCTCGGTCAGCGCCCGGACGAGGGTGTCCACGTCTGAGCCGGCGTCCAGGTCGGCGAACGAGTCCCGGTACCCCTCGGGGCGCCTCTCGCCGCGATGCAACACCCGGTACCCCATGGTCCAGTCCGAGAAGCGGCGCTCGGCGATCGACTCCTGCATGAGCACGAGCAGGTCGTGGTGTCGGGAGTCGTTGCGGATGACGTCGACGAGGTCCGCGACGGTCTCCGGATCCCCCTCCAGCACCTGGATGAAGCGCCCGTCTCGATGAAGGAGCATGCCGGTTATGGCACGCCCATCGTTGAGACGCCGGCACACGGTGAGGAGCTGCTCGAGTGCGGATTCACGGAACGGCTGGGAAGCAGTGCTGGTGTAGACCAGCGAGACCAGACCGGTGTCGGCTTTCGCGCTCACAACGCCACCCCTGCTCACCGTCATGGAACTCGGGCGACGACTCGACCATCAGCTGTTCCACCGCGGCCGTGGCCGCCGGCAACGTCGGGAAGTCGCCCTGGGGCCGTGACCGGGCATCGAACGCGCGATACCCTCCGTCCGGTTGCCTGTCGATGTATCCGAGGAAGTCGCCGCGGCGGCTTCCGACATGGAAGCCCTCCTCGACGCAGGCCCAGAGGACGTCGTGATCGGGTCGGGCGGAGTTCGGCACTCTGGAACGATACGTGCGCACCGTCCACAGCGCGCTCCCCTTTACAGCCGCCGCAAGGGTGCGCTAAGCGCGCGCCGTAGGGGTTGCAGGAGCGACGATCCGCACGATATTCGGCATCCGCTTCGAAAGCAGAGCCTTCGATCACCTCGATCGGCGGCCCTCGTCCGGGAGAATGGACGATATGTCCGCGACACCCCGCCGGCCGCTGCTCTCCGCTGTGCGCCGCCTGCTGCACACCGACCCCTCCACGGTCGCGCACACCGAGGTCCTGCCCGTCATCGACGAGCGCACGGTGCCCCGGGTGCTCGACCTGGCGACGAGGATCGGGGAGTCGATGTTCGCGGTCGGCGCCTCGGCCCATGAGGTGACCCTCGCGATCACCCGCGTCTGCGACGCGTACGGGATGAAGGGCGTGCAGGTCGACGTCACCTACAACTCGATCACGGTGTCGTTCCACCTGAGCGGCGAGGTCTGGCCCGAGACGCTGGTTCGCGTCGTGCGGGTCACCGCCCCCGACCACGCGAAGCTGCAGCGGGTGCAGGCTCTGGTCGCCGACATCGACGGCGGGCTCGACCTCGAATCCGCCCGCACGACCTTCCGAGCGATCCGCCGGGTCCCGTTCCGCTATCAGCAGCCGGTCGTGATCGTCGCCCGAGCCCTGCTCGCCGTCGGCGTAAGCATCATGCTCGGCGCCTCCCCGATCATCGTCGGACTCACGTTCGTCGCCGCCCTGTGCGCGGCTCTGACCCAGGCGGGTCTCGCTCGCCTCCGCGTTCCGCTGTTCTTCAGCCAGATCGCCGGAGGGTTCGTGACCACCGTCGTGGCGGTCGTCGTCTCGGCGCTGGGCTCGGCGGGGATCGAGCCGTTCGTCGGCATCCGCCCGTCGATCATCGTGGCCTCGGGCATCGTGCTGATGCTGGCCGGTCTCACCGTGGTCGGCGCCGCGCAGGACGCGATCGACGGCTTCGCGCTCACCGCCGGCGGACGCATCCTCGACCTCACGATGCAGACCCTCGGTGTGGTGATCGGCATCCTCGTCGGCCTGGAACTCGGGAGCGTCCTGGGGTTCACCATGGACCTCCCCGACGACCCGGCACCGTTCGGCCCGATCCTGAACCAGTTCGCCGGCGCGATCATCATCGCGATCGCCGTCGCGGTGTTCAACGGCGCCGGCATCCGCATCATCCTGGTGAGCGCGCTGCTCAGCGCGGTGACCCTCGCGGGCTACTCGGGTTCGGTGGCGCTGAACCTGCACCCGGCTGCGGCGAGCGCGGTCGGCGCTCTGCTCGCGAGCTTCCTCGGGATGCTCATCGCCCGCAACCTGCACGTCCCGTCGGTCGCCGTCACGACCGCGGCCATCGTCCCCCTCGTTCCCGGTGTCGCCGTGTTCCAGGGCCTGCTGGAGATGGTGCACGCCACCGGGACGTCCACGGGGATGCTGGTCGCCGGCGGATCGCTCATCGACGCCGCAGTGATCGGCATCGGTCTGGCGTCCGGCGCCTCGCTCGGCCTCTACCTCGGCACCCCGGTGCGGGCGACTCTCGCGAGCGTCGCGAAGACCCGCGCCCGCGTCCGCCGCTGACCCCGGGACCCCCT
>NZ_JARE01000067.1:0-24973 GCF_000708325.1 Microbacterium sp. Cr-K20
CGGCGGCGCCGGTCGAGGTCGCGCCGCCGAAGAAGATGTCCACCGCGCGCCGCGTCGGCCTGATCGTGGTCGGCATCGCCGCGCTGTTCGTCGTGAACGCGTTCGCGCCGGCTCCGCTCCCGCAGCACTTCACGGTGCTCGTACTGTCGGTCGTGATCGGCTTCTTCGTGATCGGCAAGGTGCACCACGCACTGCACACCCCGCTCATGTCGGTGACCAACGCCATCTCCGGCGTCATCGTGGTCGGCGCGATGCTGCAGATCACCTCGCCGCTGCCGATCGTGCAGGTGCTCGCCGCGATCGCCGTGCTGCTGGCGTCGATCAACATCTTCGGAGGGTTCGCGGTCACCCGACGGATGCTCGCGATGTTCACACTCGGGAACTCGGCGAAGGGCGGCCGGAAGTGACCGTCGACGCGCTCGCCGGGGCGGCCTACATCGTCGCCGCCCTGCTGTTCATCCTCAGCCTCGCCGGCCTCAGCCGCCACGAGTCCGCCCGTGCCGGCGTGGTCTACGGCATCTCCGGCATGACGATCGCGCTGGTCGCGACCGTCGCCCTCACCGTGGCGGATGCGTGGAGCACCGGCGCGTTCCTCGGCCTCGGGCTGCTCGTCGCCGCGGTGCTCATCGGCGCCGCCATCGGCCTGTGGCGCGCCAGGGTCGTGGAGATGACCGGGATGCCCGAGCTGATCGCGCTCCTGCACAGCTTCGTCGGTCTCGCGGCCGTGCTCGTGGGCTGGAACGGCTACCTCGCGCACCCGGACATCGCCCCGGCGCTCGTCGGCATCCACGACGCCGAGGTCTTCATCGGCGTCTTCATCGGCGGGGTGACCTTCACCGGATCGATCGTCGCGTACCTGAAGCTGTCGGCGAGGATGTCGTCGAAGCCGCTCATGCTGCCGGGCAAGAACGGGCTCAACATCGGGGCACTCGTCGCGTTCGTCGCCCTCACCGTGTGGTTCGTGAACGACCCGCAGCTGTGGTTCCTGATCGCGGTCACCGTGCTGGCGTTCGCGCTCGGCTGGCATCTGGTCGCCTCGATCGGCGGCGGTGACATGCCGGTGGTCGTCTCGATGCTCAACAGCTACTCGGGCTGGGCGGCGGCTGCGGCCGGCTTCCTGCTGAACAACGACCTGCTGATCGTCACGGGCGCGCTGGTCGGATCCTCGGGTGCGTACCTCTCCTACGTCATGTGCAAGGCCATGAACCGCTCGTTCCTCTCGGTGATCGCGGGTGGCTTCGGGGTCGCGGCGCCGTCCGCGGACGACACCGAGTACGGCGAACACCGGGAGATCACCGCGGAGGGTGCGGCCGAGATGCTCGTCGCGGCGAGCAGCGTCGTGATCACGCCCGGCTACGGCATGGCGGTCGCGCAGGCGCAGTACCCGGTGGCCGACCTGGTCCACCGGCTCCGCGAGCGCGGCGTGGACGTGCGGTTCGGCATCCATCCGGTGGCGGGCCGTCTTCCCGGGCACATGAACGTGCTGCTGGCCGAGGCCAAGGTGCCGTACGACATCGTCCTCAGCATGGACGAGATCAACGACGACCTCGCCTCGACTTCGGTGGTGCTCGTGATCGGTGCGAACGACACCGTGAATCCCGCGGCCGCGGAAGACCCGTCGAGCCCCATCGCCGGGATGCCGGTGCTGAAGGTGTGGGAGGCCGAGAACGTCATCGTGTTCAAGCGCTCGATGGCCGCCGGCTACGCGGGCGTGCAGAACCCGCTGTTCTTCCGCGACAACGCGCAGATGCTGTTCGGCGACGCGAAGCAGCGGGTGGAGGACATCATCGCCGCACTGTGAGCTGTCGAGAGGGGTGCGGGCTCCCGGCCTGCGGGGTGATGCAGACCTAGGGTGGACACATGGCAGAGTCGTCGTCATCTCCGGCGGATGCCGTGGCATCCGCACCCCTCGCAGACCGTGCCGTCGAGCTTGCTCGGCGGTGGGCGATCGAGGCCGCCGCGATCGAACCCGACCCCGCTGCCGCCCGTCTCGCCGGAGTGCTGCAGGATGCGAACGGGCTGCCGTTCACGCTCGGCTTCGTCGACGGCGTCATGCGCCCCGAGAGCCTGAGCGCCGCCGCCTCGCAGCTGCACCGCATCGCGCCGATCGTGCCCGAGTTCCTGCCCTGGTACCTGCGCTCGGTGGTGCGGCTCGGCGGGGGAGTCGCGCCGATCCTGCCGTCGCCGGTCGTGCCGATCGCGCGGAAGGTGCTGCGCGACATGGTCGGGCATCTCATCGTCGATGCGCGACCGGCCAAACTCGAAGCCGCCATCGAGCGCATCAAGGCCACGGGCTCCCGCCTGAACCTCAACCTGCTCGGCGAGGCGGTGCTCGGCGAGGCCGAGGCGAAGCGCCGGCTCGACGGCATCCACGATCTGATCCGGCGGCCGGATGTCGACTACGTCTCGGTCAAGGTCTCGGCCATCGTCAGCCACCTGTCGATGTGGGCGTTCGACGAGGTCGTCGACGAGGTCGTGGGGCGGCTGCTCCCGCTGTATCTCACGGCGGCAGCGGACGGCACCTTCATCAACCTCGACATGGAGGAGTACCGCGACCTCGACCTCACGATCGCCGTGTTCACGCGCATCCTGGAAGACCCGCGGCTCGCCGGGCTCGAGGCCGGGATCGTGCTGCAGGCGTACCTGCCCGATGCCCTGCCCGCGCTGCAGGAGCTCACCGCCTGGTCGCAGGACCGCGTCGCGCACGGCGGCGCCCGCATCAAGGTGCGACTCGTCAAGGGCGCCAACCTCGCGATGGAGCAGGTCGAGGCGCGGATGCACGGCTGGACCCCCGCGACCTACGACACCAAGCTCGACACCGACGCGAACTATCTGCGCTGTTTGGACTGGGCCCTGCGCCCCGAGCATGCCGCCGCCGTGAAGCTCGGCGTCGCCGGACACAACCTGTTCGGGATCGCCTACGCGTGGCTGCTCGCCGGGGAGCGGGATGTGCGCGAGGCCGTCGAGTTCGAGATGCTGCTGGGCATGGCGCAGGGGCAGGTGCAGGCCGTCTCGCGTGAGGTCGGGCCCGTGCTGCTGTACGTGCCGGTCGTGGCGCCCGCGGAGTTCGACGTGGCGATCAGCTACCTGGTGCGCCGGCTCGAGGAGAATGCCTCGCCGGACAACTTCCTCTCCGCAGCCTTCCGGCTCGGTGAGGACGAAGCGCTGTTCGTGCGCGAGCAGGATCGGTTCCTCGATGCGCTCGACCGGTCGGAAGATCCCACGCTGTGGAGCGGACCGCGTCGCACGCAGGACCGGCTCGCACCCGCGCACGAAGCGCTGCGTCCCGCGCCCGTGGCTCCGCTGCCGGAGACCGACCTCACCCAGGCCGTGCTCGGCATCTCGCGCGGCTCCGACGATGTCGGCGGCGGTCGCGAAGCCTTCCTCGAGACGGCGGTGTACTCCGCTCGTGAGGTGGAGCAGGATGCCGGTGGTGCTCCGGGCTTCTCGAACACGGTCGACAGCGACCCCGCCCTGCCGGTGAACCGCGACTGGGCGCGCGGCGTGCGGGAACGGATCGGCTCGTCCGAGCTCGGTGACGCCACGATCGCGGCCGCACGCGTCAGCGATGCGGAGTCCCTGGAGCGGATCGTGCAGGGGGTCCGCGGTGCGGCTCCGGCCTGGGGCGCTCGTCCCGCCGCCGAGCGCGCCGAGGTGCTGCTGCGCGCCGCCGCCGCGCTGGAAGCCCGACGCGGCGACCTGATCGAGGTCGCCGCCTCCGAGACCGGCAAGATCTTCGCCGAGGCCGACATCGAGGTGAGCGAGGCCGTCGACTTCGCCCGGTACTACGCGGCCACCGCGCGCGAGCTCGACGCGATCGCGGGGGCCGTGTTCGTCCCGGCATCCGTCACCGTCGTCGCGCCGCCGTGGAACTTCCCGCTCGCGATCCCCGCCGGCGGAGTGCTCGCCGCGCTCGCCGCAGGCTCGGGCGTCGTCTTCAAGCCCGCCCCGCAGGCCCGCCGCTGTGCCGCCGTGATCGCGGAGACGCTGTGGCAGGCGGGCATTCCGCGCGATCTGCTCGCGCTCGTCGACATCGAGGAGGGAGAGCTCGGACGCGAGCTCATCACCCACGACGCGGTCGACCGCGTGATCCTCACCGGCGCATGGGACACCGCCGCGCTGTTCCGCTCCTGGCGTCCCGACCTACCGCTGCTCGCCGAGACCAGCGGCAAGAACGCGATGATCATCACCCCCTCGGCCGACCTCGACCTGGCCGTCGCCGACCTGGTGAAGAGCGCCTTCGGGCACGCCGGTCAGAAGTGCTCGGCCGCCTCGCTCGCGATCCTCGTCGGCCCCGTCGGGCGCTCACCGCGGTTCAAGCGGCAGCTCGCAGATGCCGTGCGCTCGCTGCACGTGGGCCCGCCCACCGATCCGCTCGCCGAGGTCGGCCCGGTGATCGAGCCGCCGCAGGGCAAGCTCGCCTGGGCGCTGAGCGAGCTCGAGGGCGAGGAGCAGTGGCTGATCGAGCCCGCGCTCGCGGCCGGAGACGACGGCAGCGGACGGCTGTGGCGGCCCGGCATCCGGGTCGGCGTGCAATCGGGGTCGCGCTTCCACACCGAGGAGTTCTTCGGACCGGTGCTCGGCATCATGCACGCGCCGACCCTCGAGAAGGCCGTCGAGCTGCAGAACGCCGTCGCCTACGGCCTCACCGCCGGGCTGCACACGCAGGATCCGGGCGACCTCGCCTTCTGGCTCGACCGCGTGCAGGCGGGTAACCTCTACGTGAATCGCGGCATCACCGGGGCGATCGTGCAGCGGCAGCCGTTCGGCGGCTGGAAGCGCTCGGCCGTCGGTCCCGGCGCCAAGGCGGGCGGCCCGAACTACCTGATCGGTCTGGGGTCCTGGCGGTCGCAGCCGGGCGGACCGGCATCCAGCACCCTGCATCTGCGCGGGCTCGACTCCCGCATCACGGCGCTCATCGAGTCGGCGCAGTCGTCGCTGGAGTACGAGAAGTTCGAGTGGCTACGGCGCTCGGCGCTCTCGGATGCCCTGGCGTGGGACCGCGAGTTCGGGCAGGTGCGCGACGTGTCGCACCTCGGCGTGGAGCGGAACCTGTTCCGGTACCGCCCGGTGCCGGTCGAGATCCGGGCGACGGAGGATGCAGCCCTGCAGGATCTGCTGCGCGTGGTGATCGCGGGCGTACGTTCGGGCGCCGCCTTCGTGCTCTCGACGCCGGTCGGTCTGCCCGGCGACGTGCGCCGCGCGCTCGGCGACCTCGACGCCTCGGTCTTCCTCGAGACCGACGAGGAGTGGATGCAGCGGATGCTCCGCGAGGAGGATGCCTTGGAGGGTGTCGTCGCGTTGCCCGTGAGCGACCGGGTGCGGCTGGTCGGCGGTCGCGCCGCGGTCGCCGCGCTGCACACGGCCCTGGCGACGGCATCCGGCGGCGATCCCGACCTCGCGGTGTACGACGGCGAGGTCACAGCGGCCGCCCGGATCGAGCTGCTGCCGTTCGTGCACGAGCAGTCGATCTCGATCACCGCGCACCGTTACGGCAACCTCGACCCCTGGAGCAGCGACGTGATCTGAGCGCGGCATTGCAAGCGAGGTGATCCTCAAGTGGTGGCGAGCACCATCAAGATCGTGGTCATGATCGCGCCGACCGAGGTCGCGCTCAGTACCCCCCAGGCAACCACGCGGCGCTTTGCGCTATCCGCTCCCACGATCATCGAGGCGATTCCGCCGCCGCCGAGCGACACGAAACAGAAAACGAGTGCGGTGATATTTGCTGCGTCTTTGAGGGAGGGCGACTGACCGGGCATGTTGACGGTTGAAATGGAGACGCCGACAGATGCGACGAGAGCCACCATCGCCACGATGACAGCTAGAGCCCAAGGAAGTGCGATCGATGTCTTCATCCGATCACCGCTCGTTCCCATTTCAGCACCGAACTATCCCCATCGAATGAAGTTGTCGAGAAAGGCCGCAGCGTTCCCTACGTACATGCTGTAGTCGCTGTGGATCCCCCAGCCTGCCAGTAGGTTGTTCTGGCACGGGGCATCTCCCGATCGGCAATAGATCCGGAGCACCTGTCGGGAAGCCATTGAATTGGAGTCTAGGGACCAGCCGTAGGTCTTCAACCCGTTGAGGCGATTCTGAACGTCGTCTGCGCGTGGCCACATGCCGATCACACCCGGGTTTACTCCGGGGGAGTTGACAGGCTGATTCGGGCGATAGCCCGGGTCGCCGAACGCTACAGCGCCCTTGACTTGAGCCTTGGCCGTGGCGTTCATTGTGCTGCCCAGAGTGGTCGACACAACGTCAGCGCCCTGAGAGTATCCGATGAGCAAGACCATGGGGCGCACTGCACACGAACTGTATGATTCGAGCTCTGCTTTGAGCGTCGCGACACCGCTATTGCGACTGCTTACATATGAGTTGCTGTTGTCGATCAGGTTCACTTCCGCCTTTGCCGGATAGTTCAGACTCACGACCCACGTCTTCAGCTCGAGGGGAAATTGAGACTTGAGCTTGTCGATCACGGGAGTGACGTTGCTGCCGAATCCGCCCGCTTTCCAGACTCTTCCGCCAGCCGCAAGGCTCGAGCCAGCAGGAGCGTTGGTGCCGCGTACGCCGATGACTACGACATGTGCGTCGCACGGGCCCGGAAGCAGTCGTCGCTGACGCCGAGATCCCGCTCGCGGCTAGTGACGACGCGACTAGCGCTGCGATTACTGCGGAGGTGAGGAAACGCCGATGTTTCTTAGATTTCATATGTAACTTGTAACACATTACCTCGGACGGGGGAAGTGTATCGAGAGACGGTTGCCGATCGCTTCGCCCCGGAGCGGTTCAAGATGTAAAGAATTCTTGACACGGCCGTATCGGCGGCGTAGCGTGAGTGTCAAGAATCTTTTACATCGGAGGCATCATGGTCTACGAGGAACGCAACGCCTGGGCGGGACTCATCGTCAGCCCGATCGCGCTGGTCGTCTATGTCGTGCTCGTGCTCCAGCAGGCCGGGGGAGGACCGCTCACCGCCGTCGACTGGTTCCCGCTCATGCTGTGGACGATCGGCGGAGGCATCGTCGCGACGATCGTGATCAGCATCGTCTGGGGCATCCTCGCCGGAATGAGAGACCCGGACGGCGCCGGCCGCTCCGACATCCGCGACCGTGACATCGGTCGCATGGGCGGCCGGGTCGAGCAGGCCTTCGTCGTGATCGCCGGGCTCGGGGTCATCGCGCTGTGCGCGGTCGGCGCCGATGTGTTCTGGATCGCGAACACCATGTACCTCGGCTTCGCGGTGTCCGCGCTCGTCGGCGGCGTCGCCCGCGTGATCGCGTACCGGCGGGGGCTCGTCTGATGGTGAAGCCCACCCTCGTCTCCAACAGCATCCGCGCGCATCGCGAGCAGGCCGGGCTCACCCAGGCCGAGCTCGCCCGCACCGTCGGAGTGACCCGGCAGACGCTCATCGCGATCGAGCAGCAGAAGTACTCGCCCACCCTGGAGCTGGCGTTCCAGATCGCCCGCGCATTCGGGGTCGGCCTCGACGACCTGTTCGCCTACCCCGCCCCACCCGCATCCGGAGGACCATCATGACCGAGACGATGAACGCCTGGCGACGCGAGACCTACGGCCCGTCATCCGGGGTGGGCCTCGAGCAGATCCCCGTGCCGGTGCCGCACCGCGGCGAAGTGCTCCTGAACGTGCGGGCCACTTCCCTGAACGCGGGCGACGTGCGGTTGCTGCTCGGCGATCCGCTCCTCGTGCGCCCGGTCTTCGGCCTCACCCGTCCGAAGCATCCGGTGCGTGGCATGGAGGTCGCCGGCACCGTCGTCGCGGTCGGGCCCGACGTGGTGAGCGCTGAGATCGGCGAGGAGGTCGTGGGCGAGCTGGTCGGCGGCGGAGGGCTCGCCGAGTACGTGCGGGTTCCCGCGTCGCGGCTCGTGCCGATCCCGCCCGACATCACGCCCGAGGCGGCGTCGTCCCTCCCCATCGCCGCCGGCACCGCGTGGCAGGCCCTCGATCTCGCGGGCGTCGGCTTGCGCGGAGGCGAGGCTCCCCGGGTGCTGATCATCGGCGCATCCGGAGGTGTCGGCACGTTCGCGGTGCAGCTCGCCGCCCTCCGCGGGGCCGAGGTCTGGGCGACCTGCAGCGTTCGCAACGCACCGCTGGTCGAGCGCCTCGGCGCCGTGCGCACCTTCGACCACCGGGTGTCGCCGCTGAGCGAGATCCCGGCCGGGCGTTTCGACGCGATCGTCGACATCGCCGGAGGGATGCCGCTGCGCGAGCTGCAGCGACTCGTGGGGCACGGTGGTCGTGTCGTGCTGGTCACGGGCGACGGCGGGCACGTGCTGGGTCCCATCCCGCGGATGCTGCGCGCCGCGGTCCTGTCAGTCGGCTCCCGGAGCATCCGTCCCCTCGCCGCGACGCCGCGACCGGAGGTGCTGGCCAAGCTCCTCGAACTCGTCGCCGACGGCCGCATCGTGCCCGTGATCGAGCGCGAGTATCCGTTCGCGGAAGCATCCGCCGCCCTCGCCCACCTCGAGGCCGGGCACACCGTGGGGAAGGTCGTGGTCCGCGGCTCGGGGGTCTGAGCGCCTCGGATGAAGCGCGGCTCTGGCGGCGTACAGGGGGCGGGTGACACAATGGACTCCGGCGTGCCCGAGTCGCATCTTCCCCGTCGCCGGCTCTGAACGAGCAGCGGGTCGAAGGACCGCCGGGCCCCAGGACAGCGTCCGCCGCGCCCGTCCATTCGAGGAGCCCCCATGTCGACGACTGAAACCGCCGTCCGCACCGCACCCGCCCGCACCGCGCACCGCCGGCACTACCTGATGTGCAAGCCCGAGCACTTCACCGTGAACTACTCCATCAACCCGTGGATGGAGCCGTCGCGGCCGACCGACACCGCCAACGCCGTCGCGCAGTGGCAGAAGCTGCACGACCTGTACCTCGAGCTCGGCCACACGGTCGAACTCATCGAGCCGCTCGCGGGCTACCCCGACATGGTCTACACGGCCAACGGCGGATTCCTGATCGACGGCCGCGCGT
This sequence comes from Microbacterium sp. Cr-K20, assembly GCF_000708325.1. Classification (NCBI taxonomy): domain Bacteria; kingdom Bacillati; phylum Actinomycetota; class Actinomycetes; order Micrococcales; family Microbacteriaceae; genus Microbacterium; species Microbacterium sp. Cr-K20. The sequence goes on from NZ_JARE01000067.1 coordinate 8,995, forward strand.
ACGTGCCCGAGTTCCGCTTCGTCGAGCGTCAGGGTGAGGCGCCGGCGTTCGCCGACTGGTTCCGCGCCGCCGGCTACGACACCGTGATGCCGAAGGAGGTCAACGAGGGCGAGGGGGACTTCCTGCTCGTCGGCGACGTGATCCTGGCCGGTACCGGCTTCCGCTCCACCGGCGACAGCCACCGCGAGGTCGGCGAGGTCTTCGGCCGTGAGGTCGTCTCGCTGAACCTCGTCGACCCGCGCTTCTACCACCTCGACACCGCGATCGCCGTGCTCGACCCGGTGCAGGGCACAGACAACGGCGGCCCGGAGCGTGCGAACATCGCGTACCTCCCCGGCGCCTTCGACGACGCCAGCCGTGCCGAGCTGGAGAGGCGCTTCCCCGACGCGATCCTCGTGTCGGACGAGGACGGTTCGGTGTTCGGCCTCAACTCGTCGAGCGACGGCTACAACGTGATCATCTCGCCGCGAGCCAAGGGCTTCGAGAAGCAGCTGCGCGAGCGCGGCTACAACCCGATCACGGTCGACCTCTCCGAGCTGCTGCTCGGCGGCGGCGGCATCAAGTGCTGCACGCTCGAACTGCGAGGCGCGAAGTGACCGCGGTCGACATCGCGAACGAGGGCGAGGCCACCGAGGTCGTCGCCGAGCCGCACGTCGCGCACAACTACCACCCGCTGCCGGTGAACATCGCCCGCGGCGAGGGCGCCTGGGTGACGGATGTCCAGGGCAAGCGCTACCTCGACCTGCTCGCCGCGTACTCCGCCGTGAACTTCGGGCACCGGCATCCGGCGCTCGTGGCCGCGCTCACCGAGCAGCTCGGGCGGGTCACGCTCGTCAGCCGCGCGTTCCAGAGCGACAAGCTGGAGCCGTTCGCCGCGGCACTCGCCGAGCTGGCCGGCAAAGACCTCGTGCTGCCGATGAACACCGGTGCCGAAGCCGTCGAGACCGGCATCAAGGTCGCCCGTGCCTGGGGCTACCGGGTCAAGGGGATCGCCGAGGGCAAGGCACGCATCATCGTCGCGGCCGGCAACTTCCACGGCCGTACGACCACGATCGTCAGCTTCAGCGACGACGAGCAGGCGCGTGATGACTTCGGTCCGTACACGCCCGGCTTCGACGTCGTGCCCTACGGCGACGCCGAGGCGATCGCCGCGGCCATCACCGACGACACGGCCGCCGTGCTCGTCGAGCCGATCCAGGGCGAGGCCGGCGTCGTGATCCCGCCTGCGGGATACCTGCGCCGCATCCGCGAGATCTGCGACGAAAGAGGAGTCCTGTTCATCGCCGACGAGATCCAGGCCGGGCTCGGCCGCGTGGGCGAGACGTTCGCGTGCGACCGCGAAGGCGTCGTGCCGGACCTGTATCTGCTGGGCAAGGCTCTCGGTGGCGGCATCCTCCCCGTCTCGGCCGTGGTCGGAAACGCCGACGTGCTCGGCGTGATCCGTCCGGGCGAGCACGGTTCGACCTTCGGCGGCAACCCGCTGGCGGCGGCGGTGGGCCTGCGCGTGGTCGAGATGCTGCAGACGGGCGAGTTCCAGGAGCGCGCGCGGGCACTCGGCGCGCATCTGGAGCAGGCGCTGCAGCCGCTGATCGGCCACGGCGTGACCGCTGTGCGCATCGCGGGGCTGTGGGCGGGCGTCGACATCGACCCCGCCCGAGGAACCGGACGCGAGATCGCCGAGAAGCTGCTCGATCGGGGCGTGCTCGTCAAGGACACGCATGGTCAGACGGTGCGCATCGCGCCGCCGCTCGTGATCCGCGCGACCGAGCTCGACTGGGCGGTGGAGCAGCTCAAGCTCGTCCTCGGCGCGTAGTACTCGGCGTCAGGCCGGTGTGACGGGCAGCGCCACCGCAGGGGGGAGGCCGTCTCTGGGGGTGACGGCTGCGGTGACGCTGCCCTCTCGGAGCGCTCAGGCCGGTGGGGAATCCGGGTCGAGCGTCTTCAACGTGTCTTCCTCGGCGGCGTTGTCGGCGTCGAGTTGGTCTTCGGTCCCCTCGTCGCCCCCGAGGGCAGAGCGGTGGCCCTGGCCGGCATCGCCCTGGATGGCGCCGCCGGTCGATTCGCCGCGCGAGCTGTCGCCCTGGATCGCGCCGCCGGTGCCGTCGCCCTGACCGGCATCCTCATCGGGGACGCCGACGCCGGGAGCGCCCTCGGCCGGGTCCTGCGGGTGGGGTGTGCGTTCCGTGTTGTCGTCCATGCACCGACGGTACGTACGTCGGGTGCACTCCGCAGAGGGCGTTGACAAACCGAGGAAAGAGGCTCAGCCCTCGAGGTCGTTCCTCTTCGCCGTGCGGATGGGCGTGGTGACGGCTGCTTCGTCGCTGAACTCGATCGGGTCGGGCCGCTCGACCACACTCAGTGGCCGGGTCTCGTCGAGGGTGAGCAGGAAGCGGCGGTTCTCGGCGCGGCGCAGGCGGCCCGAGGTCGCCACCCAGATCACCCCGATCGCGCAGGCGACGAATCCGGCCGTGCCGCCGAGCATGATGGCCGCGCGCGGACCGAAGGAGTCGGCGACCCACCCGGCGATGGGGGCACCCACGGGGGTCGAGCCCATGATCACGGCCATGTACAGCGCGAGCACGCGTCCGCGCAGCGCCGGCTCGGTGGTGATCTGCACGTACCCGTTGGCCGTGGTGAGCAGCGTCACGATCATGAAGCCGGTGAAGGTCAGGGTGACGGCATACGAGGCATACGTCGGCATGGCGGATGACACGAACGCGGCGATGCCGAATCCGCCGGCGGCCATGATCACGACGCGCACCCGCGCGCGATCCCGGCGCGCCGCGAGCAGGGCGCCGATCAGGGAGCCGATCGCGAGCACCGAGCTGAGCACGCCGTAGCCGTCGGCACCCGCGCCGAACTCGAGCGCCATGGTCGAGGCGAAGATCGGGAAGTTCATGCCGAACGCGCCGATCAGGAACACCGTGACGAACACGACCCGCAGGTCGCTGCGCCCCCAGACGTACCGGAAGCCGGCCGCGAGCCCGCCGCGACTGCGGTTCTTCAGCCGTGGCGCGAGCAGGCCGGTGCGCAGCATCGACAGCGCGAGGATCATCGCGAGGAAGGTCGCGGCGTTCACGATGAAGACCCAGCCGGAGCCGATCGCCACGATCAGCAGACCGCCGACCGCCGGGCCGACCATGCGGGCGAGGTTGAAGGATGCCGAGTTCAGGGCGACCGCGTTCGACGTGTCGCCCGTCGACACCATGTCCGAGACGAATGCCTGGCGGGCCGGAGCATCGAATGCGTTCACGACACCGAAACCGAGGGCGAAGGCGAACATCATCGGCAGGGTCATCACATCGTTCAGCAGCAGCACGCCGACCGCGATGGCGAGGGCCAGGAGTGCCGACTGGGTGGCGAACAGGATGTGGCGTCGGTCGAAGCGGTCGGCCACCCAGCCGGTGAGGCTCACCAGCACGAGCGGCGGACCGAACTGCAGCGCCATGGTGACGCCCATCGCGGTGGCGTCGTTGTCGGTCAGCTCGGTGAGCACGACCCAGTCCTGGGCAGTGGCCTGCATCCAGCCGCCGACGTTCGAGACCAGGGCGCCGGCGAACCAGATCCGGTAGTTGATGTTCGCGAAGGAACGGAACATGGCGCTCATCGCTCCACCACCCTTCGCATCAGGGCGCTCGCTTCTCGGAGCGTCGTGAGCTCGGCCTCGGTGTATTCGACCTCGCGCAGCATGTCGGCCAGCAGCTCGTCGCGGCGGCGGATCGTCTCGACGACGAGCTCGATGCCGGCGTCGGTGATGTCGACCTGCACGCGGCGGCGATCTTCCTCGTCGGGAGTGCGGACGACGAAGCCCTGCTCCTCGAGTCCGTTGATGGTGCTGGTCATCGACGGTGCGGTCACGCGCTCGCGCACGGCGAGGGTCGAGATCGTGCGGCGGCCGTTCATGCGCAGGTCGGCGAGTACCGCCAGCTGGGCATCGCTCATCGAGTCGGCCGCGCGGGCGCAGCGGAGGCGACGGGCCAGGCGGAACGTGGCCATGCGCAGGTCTGTGGCGGTGAGGGCGAGGGATTCATCGGACGCAGACATTACTTAGATAGCCTATCTAATTTTTCTGACACTGTCTCGGTGCCGGGCACAATGGAGGAGTGACCCGAACACTCGCCTTGGAAATCGCCGTGCAGGACCCCGCCGGAGTGCGCATCGCCGCCGAGATCGGCGCCGACCGCGTCGAGCTCGCCACGGCCCTCGCCCTCGGCGGACTGACCCCGTCTCCCGCGACGCTCGAGTTGGCGGTCGAGGCGGCCGGAGCAGATGGCCCCGAGGTGCACGTGCTCGTCCGGCCGCGCGGCGGCGGCTTCCACTACACCGACGACGAGCTGGCGATCACCGAGCGCGACGTGCGCCGCGCGATCGCTGCGGGTGCGACCGGCGTCGTCATCGGCGCGCTCGACGCGGAGGGGCACCTCGACCTGTTCGCCATGGCCCGGCTCCGCGATGCCGCGGGCGGAGCGCCCGTCACCCTGCATCGCGCCATCGACGTGACGGCCGACCCCGTGGCGACGCTGCGCAGCGCCAGGGAGCTCGGCCTGCGCCGCGTGCTGACCTCGGGTGGGGCATCCGCCGCGATCGACGGCATCGACACCCTGCGCGCGCTCGTCGCTGCGGCCGAGGGTGAGATCGAGATCATGGCCGGCAGCGGAGTCGACGTCACGAGTGCCCCGGTGCTCGCCGCGGCGGGGGTGGACGCGATCCACTTCTCCGCCAAGCGCTCGGTGATCGAGGAGGGCGGCGTGCGGATGGGCTCGGCCTCCGACGGCGTCGGCGGCTACGAGGTCACCGACCGCGACATCGCCTTCGCGATCCGGGATGCCGTCGCGCGGTAGGCGGTGCGGGTGCGCGGTCGCTAGGCTCGCAGCGTGACGGATACGCGCGAGTTCACCGACGCCCATGGCGTGGCCATCGTCTATGACGTGCATCCGGCTGCGGGGACTCCCCGCGGAGTCGTGCAGCTCCTGCACGGCGTCGGCGAGCATGCCGGACGATACGGCGCTCTGATCGGCGCCCTCACCGAGGCCGGCTTCCACGTCTACGCCGACGACCACCGGGGCCATGGCCGCACCGGCATCCGTCAGCACGGCGGACCCGAGAAGCTGGGGCGACTCGGCGTCGGCGGACTCCGCGCGGCCGAGGATGCCGTCTGGCAGCTGACCGGAATCATCCGCGACGAGAACCCCGACCTGCCGCTCGTGCTGCTCGGCCACTCGTGGGGTTCGTTCCTGGCGCAGATGCTCGTGAACCACCACCCGGAGGCATGGGATGCCGTGATCCTCTCGGGCTCCGCGCTGCGCACCCCCGGGTTCCTCAACGCGGCACCCCTGAACGCGCGGTGGGCGAAGGACGAAGGCGCCACGGGGCTCGAATGGCTCAGCCGCGATCCCGCCGTGTGGGCCGCATTCGCCGACGATCCGCTCACGACCGACGTCCCGCTGCTCAAGCTCTTCGGTCCGATCGAGGCCGCGCGGCTCTACGGGCGTCCGGCCAAGGACCTGGGTCGCGACATCCCGATGCTGCTCCTCGTCGGTCGCGATGACCCGGTGGGCGGACCCCGCAGCGTGCACAAGCTCGCCGACGAGTACCGCAGCCGGTCCGGGCTCACCGACATCACGACCCTCGTGTACCCGGATGCGCGCCACGAGATCTTCGCCGAGCTGCAGCAGGAAGAGGTGCGCGCCGACGTGCTCGCCTGGCTCGACGCGCACATCCCCGCGCGCTGAGCAACGCGCCTCGCATTCCCGCTTCCGTGCGGTGTGACGCGACGTTACGCCCGGTGAAGGCGTGTGACGGACCCGTTCTCCGGGCTCGGAGACGACCGTAGATTCGGGTCAGTATTCCGCGCAGGAGCGAGGAGCGCGCCGTTGCGGGCTGCCCTCGCACGGGAGGGACCGCACCGATGAGCTTCGTGAAGGACTGGCAGGACTGGCACGCGTCGCGCGAGCGCTACGCAGGGTCGGAGTATGGTCCGTCGGCGCTCGAGTCGACGAACTGGCTCATCACGGAGGCGGCAGCGGTCGACGGCATCCCCGGGCTCTGGGCGCTGACCGGCGACGGCGGCATCCGGGGGAGCGAGCTCGGTCAGGCGGGATCGACCGTGGTCCTGCGCGGTACGGAGAGTGTCCGCCTCGGCAGGCGTGAGCTGCGGGTGTTCGATCGCCACGGTGCCCTCGCGCTGCGGGTGCTGAATCCGGCACGGCCGCAGCGCGAGTGGTTCACCGCGATCGACGCCTACGCGCCCGACGAGCGTTGGCGACTCCCGGCGGTGTTCGAGGAGACGCCGGATGAGCAGATCCTGATCACATCGGTCGACGGTGAGGCGCGGGAGACGCCGGTCGCCGGGCGGTTGCGGTTCGAACTGGCGGGGGCAGCCCAGACGCTCACCGTCACCCGGAACGGACAGGGCGCGCTGAGCGCGGTCTTCGCCGACGGCACCAACGGGCTGGAGACGTACCGGTTCCGGTTCCTGCCGGTCGACGAGCCCGCCGCCGATGGTACGGCCGTGATCGACTTCAACCGCGCCTATCTGCCGCCGTGCGCGTTCTCGGACCAGTACGTCTGCCCGCTGCCGCCCGCCGGCAACCGGTACTCGACACCGATCCGTGCCGGGGAACGCGTGGTCGTGCTCGGGGGGTGATCCGTCCGGCGGGTGATCCGCCGCCGACCCGCCGGATCAGGGCTCTCGCGGCTTAAGCTGGAACCGTGCACGGTGAATACAAGGTCCCAGGTGGAAAGCTCGTCGTCGTCGACCTCGAGATCGAGGACGACCGGATCGCCCGCTTCCGCCTCGCCGGCGACTTCTTCCTCGAGCCGGACTCGGCGCTGGACGACATCAACGCCGCGGTCAACGGGCTGCCTGCCGAGACGGACTCGACGGCCATCGCCGCGGCCGTCCGGAGTGCCCTTCCGGATGGCGCTCAGCTGCTCGGCTTCTCGCCCGAAGCCGTCGGCACCGCGGTGCGTCGCGCGCTCGTGACGGCCCCGGGGTGGCGCGACTTCGACTGGGAGATCGTGCACGACAAGGCGGTCTCGCCGCGCATGAACCTCGCCCTCGACGAGGTGCTCACCGCCCGCGTCGGCGAGGGGCGCCGTCGTCCCACCCTGCGCATCTGGGAGTGGAACGAGTCGGCCGTCGTGATCGGGTCGTTCCAGTCGTACCGCAACGAGGTCGACCCCGAAGGCGCCGCACGGCACGGGTTCGACGTGGTCCGCCGCATCTCCGGCGGCGGGGCGATGCTCATGGCGGCGGGGCAGATCATCACGTACTCGCTGTATGTGCCGGCATCGCTCGTCGCCGGCATGACCTTCGCCGACTCGTACGCCTTCCTCGACGACTGGGTGCTGCAGGCGCTGCGGTCGCTCGGCATCGACGCGGTCTATCAGCCGCTCAACGACATCGCGAGCCCGACCGGCAAGATCGGCGGTGCCGCGCAGAAGCGCCTCGCCAACGGGGGAGTGCTGCACCACGCGACCCTGTCGTACGACATCGACGGTCAGGTCATGACCGAGGTGCTGCGCATCGGCCGCGAGAAGCTCAGCGACAAGGGCACCACCTCGGCCGCCAAGCGCGTCGACCCGCTGCGCAGCCAGACCGGGCTCGAGCGCGCCGAGATCATCGAGCGGTTCAAGGACACCTTCCGCTCGCTGACCGACGCCGAGACCGGTGCGATCACGGCGGACGAGTACGCCGACGCGGAGGCTCTCGTCGAGTCGAAGTTCGCCACCGAGGCGTGGCTGCATCGGGTGCCGTGACCGCGGGCGCGGTCACCGTCATCGAGGGTGACAACCTCGCCGTCGCGGCGACCCTGCCCACGGGTTCCTTCACGCTCGTGTACCTCGACCCGCCGTTCAACACCGGCCGGACGCAGGGCCGGCAGGTGGTCACCGCGCGCCGGACGTTCACAACTCAGGAAGAATCCGCAGATTCGGGCGCGGAGCCCGTCGAATCGAGCGATGCGGCACCGGTCTTCCTGAGTTCTGAACCGCCGGCGACCGAGCCCGAGCCCGCGACCGAGCCCGCGACCGAGGTGCGGCACGGGTTCCACGGCCATGCGTACGAGCGGGTCCGCGGGATGCTGCGCGCGTACGACGACCGTTTCGACGACTACGGCTCCTTCCTGATGCCGCGGCTCGAGGAGGCGTGGCGGCTGCTCGCCGACGACGGCACGCTGTATCTGCACCTCGACTACCGCGAGGCGCACTACGCGAAGGTGATGCTCGACGCCGTGTTCGGGCGGGACTGCTTCCTCAACGAACTCATCTGGGCGTACGACTACGGCGCGAAGTCGCGCAGCCGCTGGCCCACGAAGCACGACACGATCCTGGTGTACGTGAAGAACCCGCGGGAGTACGTCTTCAACTCCGACGAGGTCGACCGCGAGCCCTACATGGCACCCGGACTGGTCACGGCCGAGAAGGCTGCGCGCGGCAAGCTGCCGACCGACGTGTGGTGGCACACGATCGTGCCGACGACCGGGCGCGAGAAGACCGGTTATCCCACGCAGAAGCCGGAGGGGATCCTGCGCCGCATCGTGACCGCGTCGAGTCGACCCGGCGACCGGGTGCTCGACCTCTTCGCCGGCAGCGGCACGACCGGGGCCGTGGCCTCGGCGCTCGGTCGCGATGCCGTGCTGGTCGATGACAACCCCGAGGCGATCGGGATCATGAAGACGCGGATGCCGCACGCCGAGGTGATCACGCCCGGCTGAGGGCGTTCGTGGTGTCGCCGCTCGCCGTCCACAGACGGGAGAATGCTGTGATGACGGATACCGACTTCGAGACGACCGCCGACCTCGTCGAGGTGACGACCACCGCAGGACGCGTGCGCGGCCGCTGGCGTCCGACCACCGGTGGTCGAGGCAATCCGCGGTCGGCGGCGTTCCTGGGCATCCCGTTCGCGGAGGCCCCGGTCGGTGAGCTGCGCTTCCAGGCGCCCGTGCCGAAGGCACCGTGGGAGGGCGTGCGCGACGCGCTCGAGTTCGCCGCCACCGCGCAGCGCGGCGATCCCGGCGTCACGCTCATCCCCGAGCCGAGCGTCGAGGGCGAGTCGACACTCAATGTCAACGTGTTCACGCCGAGCCCGGCCCGCGCCGAGCAGGGAACCGGGCTCCCGGTGCTCGTCTGGATCCACGGCGGCGGGTACTTCGCCGGCTCGCCCGCGAGCGTCTGGTACGACGGCCGCAACTTCAACCGCGACGATGTCGTGACCGTGTCGATCTCGTACCGCCTCGGCTTCGACGGCTTCGGCTGGATCGAGGATGCTCCGTCGAACCGTGGCGTGCGCGACTGGCTGCTCGCGCTGGAGTGGGTGCAGCAGAACATCGCCGCGTTCGGCGGCGACCCGTCGCGCGTGACGATCGCCGGCCAGTCCGCGGGCGGCGGTGCCGTGCTGACCCTGCTCGGCATGGAGAAGGCGCAGCACCTGTTCCACGGTGTCTACTCGATCTCCGGCGCGCTCGCCGATGTCGCCGCCACCCGTGCCGAGACGTTCGGTCGCGGGCTCGCCACCGCCGGCGGGGTCGAGCCGACCGTCACCGGCTTCTCGTCGCTGTCCGAGGAGCGCATCCTCGAGCTGCAGAAGAAGGCGACCGCGCTCGGGCCGTCGTCGGTCGGCACCATGATCGAGGAGGGGCTGCCGCTCGGGCCGCGCATCGACGGCGATCTGCTGCCACGGTCGACGCGCGAGGCGCTCGCCGCGGGTGTCGGCGCCGACAAGCCGCTCGTGCTCGGGGCGACCGACGACGAGTTCACGATGGTGTTCTCGGATGCGGCGAAGAAGCTGCGCTGGGTGCCCCGATCGCTGCTGCTGCGAAAGCTCGGACTGCCGAAGGCCGCGCGCCGTGCGTACCTCGCCGCCAACGCCGACATCACGGGCCTCGGCAATGCCCGTGTCGCCGGGCGACTGCTGACCGACCGGATGTTCCGTTCGGCGCTGCTGAAGGTCGTCGCCGACCGCGGGGCCGCGCCGACCTGGGTGTACCGGTTCTCGTGGCCGTCGGGGCGCTTCGGTTTCGCGGAGCACTGCCTCGATGTGCCGTTCTTCTTCGACTGCCTCGACGGGCCCGCGATCGAGCCGCTCGCCGGCCCGAACCCGCCGCAGCAGCTGGCCGATGAGGTGCACGGCGCGGCGGTCGCGTTCGTCACCGGCGGGGATCCCGGTTGGCCGCGGCACGAGGGGGGTGCGGGCATCGTCCGGGTCTACGACGTGCCGACGCGCGACGTCCGCGATGCCTACGCCTCCGTGCGTCCGCTCCTGGGCGAGTCGTCCTGACGATCTGAGCCGACCTGCCGTCAGGCCACGTACACCTTGCGGAGCGTCTCGGTCACGGTCCAGGTCGTGCGCATGCCCTCGGCGAGACGCACGACCGAGCCGGGCCCGACCTCGAGGTCGGGCAGCCCCGGCGAGGCGAACGAGATCGTGGCGCGGCCGCTCAGCACGACGAAAACCTCGTCGGCCTCGGTATCGGTCGCGGTGCCCGGGGTCATCTCCCACACTCCGACCTCGACCCCGCCGATCGTCGCCAGCTCGTGCACGGCGGTCGTCGGGGCGCCGGCGAGCACCTCGTCAGCGGGCAACGGCTCGTGCGCGAGTGCGAGACCACGAGCATCCATCCCCGTCCCCGCCGCGAGAGCGTTCACGAGTCGAAGCCCATGCCGACGGCGTCGAGCGTCTTGAGGAACAGGTTGCGCTTGCCCTCGTTGTGGTCCGCCCGGTCCATGGCCGCGCGCACCAGGTTCACGCCGATCGACGCGGCGGGCTCCGGCGGGAACGGGATCGGCTTCTCGCGCACCATCCGCAGCTCGGTGCGTTCGGTCGAATCCCCCGACAGCGTGTCGAGCATGACGTCGGCGGCGAAGCGGGCAGCCCCCACACCCAGTCCGGTGAAGCCGGTCGCGTAGGTGACGCGGCCCTTGCGGGCGGTACCGAAGAACGCGCAGAAACGGCTCGACGAGTCGATCGCCCCGGCCCAGCGGTGGGTGAAGCGCAGGCCCTCCAACTGCGGGAAGGTCGTGAAGAAGTGCGAGGCGAGCTTGCGGTGGCTCTCGATGCGGTCCTCGTACTCGGGGCGCACCTTGCCGCCGTAGTGGTAGACCGCGTCGTAGCCGCCGAACAGGATGCGGTCGTCGGCGGTGAGCCGGTAGTAGTGGAACTGGTTCGCGCTGTCGGCGAGGCCCTGGCGGTTCGACCAGCCGATCGACGCGAGCTGTTCGGCGGAGAGCGGCTCGGTCATCAGCACGTAGTCGTATACCGGCACGGTCATCAGGCGGTTGCGCTTGAGGAGCGAGGGGAACACGTTGGTGGCGAGGGCCACGGCATCCGCCACGATCCGACCGTTCGGCGTGACCAGCGTGATCGGACCGGAGCCGTCGCCCTCGATGGCGCGCACGATGCTGTGCTCGTAGATCTCGACGCCGAGGTCTGCGGCCACGCGTGCCAGCTCGACGCCCAGCTTGGCCGGGTGCACCAGGGCAGAGCCCTCGCGGTCCCAGGCTCCGGCGAGGAACGTCTCGGAGCGCACTTCCGCCTGCACGGCTTCGCGGTCGAGGAAGCCCGGTTCGTCGCGGAGCCACTCGACCTGGTGCGGCTCGACCGCGACGGCCAGCTGACCGGTGCGCTCGAACTCCGCGTCCATGCCGTAGCGCGCGACGGTCTGCTCGATGCCGTCGAGGTTCTCGTGGCCCAGCTCCTCGAGCCGGTCGATCTCCTCGGGCCACCGGGTCAGACCGTTCTCATGACCGTGGGTGAGGCTCGACTCGCAGAAGCCGCCGTTGCGACCGGATGCCGCCCACGCGATCCGCGCTGCCTCCAGGAGGACGACGCGGCGCTCGGGGTCGCGCTCCTTGGCGCGCACGGCGGTCCAGAGCCCGGCGTAGCCGCCGCCGACGATCGCGAGGTCGGCGCGGACCGTGCCGTTCAGGCGCGGATGCGTCGGTCGATCGACATCATCGAGCCAGAACACGCGGAGCGCGGTGTCGCGCAGGGAGTCGTCGACGACCTGCTGCGGCGGCCGACGGCGTTCGAAGACGGTGGTTCCCATGATCACTCCGATGCGTCGGGGGTGCGCCTCAGCGCGTTCCCCAGTTGTAGAGGTCTTTGTACAGGCCCGCGTAGAGCAGGCTCTCGGTGTGGACGATGCCCGGGATGGTGCGGATGCGGGTGGCGATGAGGGTGATCAGGTGCTCGTCGTCCTCGCACACGGCCTCGACGAGGATGTCGAACGTCCCGAGCGTGACGACGACGTAGGCCAGCTCGGGGATCGTGGTGAGCTCTTCGGCGATCGCGCGGGGGTCGCCGGAGACGCGGATGCCGATCATCGACATGCGGTGGAAGCCCAGCTGCATCGGATCGGTGACCGCGACGATCTGGATGATGCCGGCCTCGGTCATCCGCTGCACACGCTGGCGAGCAGCCGCCTCGCTGAGCCCGACCTCGCGCGCGATCTCGGCGTAGGGGCGGCGTCCGTCCTCCTGCAGGAGTTCGACGATGCGCTTCGAGATGTCGTCCAGTGCAGGCTGGGCAGGCTTGGGGCTCATCTGTCGATATTGACAGTCATGGCTCGATCCTGCAACTGATTCAGTCGCTGCGTGCGGCCGATATCTTCCGATTCCGCAGGTCGCGCGCTACCATGACGGCATGTCCCGCAGCCTTCTGAAGAACTCCGCGCCGTTGCAGAACTTCATCGGCGGTCGCTACGTGCCCGCGTCCGGGATGGAACGGATGCCGCTCCTCGATCCTGTCACCGAAGCCGCCTACGGTGAACTGCCGATCTCCGACGGTGCCGACGTCGACGACGCCTATGCCGCGGCATCCGCGGCCTTCCCGCTCTGGCGTGACACGACGCCCGCCGATCGGCAGCTGGCGCTGTTCCGCATCGCCGATGAGATGGAGTCGCGGGCCGAGGAGTTCGCCGACCTGGAATCGCAGGACACCGGCAAGCCGCGTGCGAGCCTCGTCGCCGACGAGATCATGCAGTCCGTCGATCAGCTGCGCTTCTTCGCCGGTGCCGCCCGCAGTCTCGAAGGTCGGGCGGCGGGGGAGTACCTCGCCGGGCACACGTCGTTCGTGCGCCGGGAGCCGGTCGGCGTGATCGGTCAGGTGACGCCGTGGAACTATCCGCTGAACATGGCCGTCTGGAAGATCGCGCCTGCGCTCGCTGCCGGGAACACGGTCGTGCTCAAGCCCGCGGAGTCGACGCCGTTGACCACGCTTCTGCTCGCCGAGATCGTCGCGCTGCATACCCCGGCCGGCACTCTGAACGTCGTGCTGGGCGATCGCGACACGGGTGTGGCGCTGGTCGAGCATCCGACCCCGCAGATGGTCGCGATCACCGGTTCGGTGCGTGCGGGCATGGCGGTGGCGCGCTCGGCGGCGAACGACGTGAAGCGCGTGCACCTGGAACTCGGCGGCAAGGCGCCGGCGATCGTGTTCGCGGATGCCGTGCTCGAGAAGGCGGTCGACGGGATCATCACCGGGGCCTTCTTCAACGGCGGCCAGGACTGCACGGCGGCCACTCGGGTGCTGGTGCACGAGTCGCAGCACGACGAGCTCGTCGCGGCGCTCGTGGCCAGGGCGAAGACGCACGCGCGCACCGGCGGACCGCACGAGGAGGGGGTGCTGTACGGCCCGCTGAGCAGCGCGGCGCAGCTCGCTCAGGTGCAGGGCTTCATCGACCGCCTGCCGGCGTATGCGACCGTCGAGACCGGCGGACGCCGCCAGGGAGACCGGGGCTACTTCTGGGAGGCCACGATCGTGTCGGGCGTGCGGCAGGACGACGAGGTCGTGCAGGGCGAGATCTTCGGTCCGGTGCTGACCGTGCAGGTGTTCGGATCCGACGACGAGGCGCTGGAGATGGCGAACGACGTGCCCTATGCGCTCGCCGCCTCGGTATGGACGACGGATCATGCCAGGGCGATGCGGTTCTCGCGCGACCTCGACTTCGGCTGCGTGTGGATCAACACGCACATCCCGTTCGTGTCGGACATGCCCCACGGCGGGTTCAAGCACTCCGGATACGGCAAGGACCTCTCGCAGTACGGCTTCGATGACTACACCCGCATCAAGCACGTGATGAGCGCGCTCGACTGAGTGGCCGCGGCCGCGGAGCCCGCGCAACGCGCCGACGGTTCGAGTGTGAGGGTCAGCTCACGTGCGTCTGGAGCCAGGGCATGGGGTCGATGGCGACGGTGTTGATGTGGACCTCGAAGTGCAGGCAGGAGCCGAACACGTAGCCGGTCGATCCGACGTCGCCGATGTACTGGCCTTCGTCGACACAGTCGCCGACCTCGACCGCACGGGTTCCGTAGTTCAGGTGCGAGTAGACGGTGCTCACGGCCTGTCCGTCGACGATGCTCTCGATCTGAATCGTCACGCCGTAGCCCTGGTAGCTCTCGGTGGAGCGGGAGACGCAGCCCTTCATCGCGGCGTTGATAGGGGTGCCCACACCCGCGGCGAAGTCCTGGCCGAGGTGAGACCGGCCCGGCCGTGACGCACCGAAGCCATCGGTGAACGAGTAGGTCCCGTCTGCCATCGGCATGATGATGCGATCGGCGATGGGGATGTCGACGGCGCTTCCGAGCGGCATGCCGGCAGCGAGTGCCGCCGCGACGGCACGGGAGCGTGTCTCCTCGATCTCCTCGGGCGTCGTCGCCGAGAAGGTCCCGCGCGGAGCGATCTCCGCGCGGATCTCGTCCGAGGACGAGGACGCGGACGTGGATGTGTAGGACTGCGCGGCATCGGCAGCGGCCGCAGTGGTGAGGCTGGTGGTGGCGCCGGCGACGACTCCTTCGCTCCCGGTGGCGAGTGCGGGCAGTGCGGCGCCGGTGACCATCACGCCGATCGCGAATGTGGCGCCGAGCGCCTTGGCCTTCGCCCACGGACGCTTCGCGCGGCGGGGACGGACCGGAGACGAGGCGGGCTTTCGCGCGAGACGCCCTCGCGGGCTCCGGGGGCGGCCGGGCGTGCCGGTGGCCTTCGGGTGCGACGGGCGTGGGGTGTCCGTGGTGGCGGTGCTCGCATCGACGGGAGACAGCGTTTCGGTCGCGGTCGCGGTCGCGGTGGCGGTCGCGGTGCTCGCGTCGACGGGAGACTGCGTCGCGGTGGATGCGTCGGCCGTGCGGGGAGGCTGTGCGTTCGAGGGCGCGTCCGCCGCGCGGGGAGCTTCAGGAGTCGTGGGGGCGGAGTTCCGCCGATCGCGCCGCAGCAGCGGGCGGGGTGCGACTGGTGCTTCTTCGGGGGCTTCCGGGGCGTCGTGAGCGCGCTCGGGTGGCAGGGAGTTCGTGACGGAGTCCTTCCGGAGGGCAGATGTACGCGGCGGTCGATCCCCCCGGATGCCACCGTTACCGATCTGTAATTTAGTTGGCGAACCTGTGAGCGTCAAATCGAAGAGCGGATGCTCGACGTCATGTCGACGACGGATGGTCTGTCTCCGGCGACATCGGTGTGTGCGGTGTCGGCGCGGATACTCACACTCTGCCCTGGTGGGGGCGTCCGCGTGTGTCGCAGTGGGGCGTGCTCTAGCCAGTGTGGACAAGTGCTGTGGCGGTGCTTCTGTGGAGGGCCTGTCGGCGTTTCGCGTGTTTCGGAATATTGCTCTGAACAGGGGTTATCGGAGTTCGAATGTCGGTGGTCCCGGGTTGACTTAGGGGTATGAACAACCCCGTGGAACTGCTCGGCCAGGTCGTCGCTGACCTGGATGCGGTGCTGCGCTCGGACGTGATCGCCCGGCTCGGTGACGACGAGAAGATGGGGCTGTTGCGGGTCGCGGGTGAGGTGCAGCGGCGGGTGGAGGCAGTGGTCGTTGAGACGGTCGCGTCGGTCGATGAGCGTCCGGCGGGGTCGGGGGAGCCGGCGTTCTGCGGGCGATATGGCTGCCGCACGGTGAACGAGTTGCTGCAGCGGGTGGTGCGCACGGATGCTGCGGGGGCGGGGCGGGTGGTGAAGGCCGCGAAGGCGGTGCGGCGGGAGGTGGGG